>CAYJQA010000131.1:0-10953 GCA_964372065.1 uncultured Litorilinea sp. | reverse complement strand
CATCAGCTGCCCGTCGCGCAGGACATCGACAACCCTGCCGCCGGCGGCGCGCGGGGAGCCACGCGCGCCGCACGCCCAGGCCGCGCCGTCCCAGGACGCGCCCACCACCGCCGCGCGCAGTGTGACGCCCGCGGCCGCGCATGTCACACCCTTGCCGCGCGCCCCGCTCCTCGAGCCGGAACAGACCGAAGAAGAGATCGTGCAGACCGCGCCCGCCGACGGCCCGACCGTGCAGCGCGCCGTCGGCCGCGAGGGCGGGGCGGTGGACGGCCGCGTAGACGCCGACATCCGCCAGGCGCGCGGCGGCGGCCACCCCTTGGACGGCAAGGTGCGCGGCTCTATGGAGCAGGCGTTTGGCGCGAATTTCGGCGGCGTGCGGGTGCATACCAACCCCCGCGCCGATTCGCTCAACCGCTCCCTCAGCGCCCAGGCCTTTACCACCGGCCAGGACCTGTTCTTCCGCAAAGGAGCCTACAAGCCGGGCAGTTCCAGCGGACAAAAGCTGATCGCCCACGAATTGACGCACGTAGTCCAGCAGAACGGCGCAGCCGTTAAGCGCCAACCCCAGGACGCCGCCGAGACCGAGCCTGTCGAGCAGGACCGCACGCGGCAGTTGGACGCGCCCGGCGGCAACGCCGGCGGTGACGGCGCACACGCCGGCACGCCGCATGGCCTGGCTGCGCGGGTGCAGCGCAAGCCGATAAAGGTGGTCGGCCGCGCGCCCGGGCAAGCGCCCATCCAGCGCCAGCTAAGCTTTGACGACTCGTGGGAGCCGAGCAGCTTTGGCTTCTTCTCCAGCTATGACAAGGGCAAGGCCCAGGGCGAACTCAACGCGCCCTTTATCGAGATGGAACTGCTGTTCAATGAGTTGAAGTCCAAGCCGGAGCCGTTTGTCGAACAGAGCGACACCGAGCGGTTTACGGCGATCGAAACCCTCATCATGCAGTTGAAAGCCCGGCCTGTCAGTTGGAGCGAGCGCGACAAGGTGCGCGGGGACATCACAACCCGTCTGGCCTGGGCCAGGGAGCTACAGACGGCCCCACGCAAGAAGCCCGAACCCAAGACGCCCAAGTTCTTACCCGGGATGTTCGGGCTGGGCAAGATGCCCATGCCGATCATGACGCCCCAGACGCCGGTGACGCCCTTCGCCATGGTGGGCGTCATGGCCATATACATGCGGCTGCATCCGGAGCAATTCGGGCTTGACCCGGTGACTTTCCAGCCCATCAGCAGCCAGGACGGCCCGCCCTCCGGGGGCAAGACCGAGCAGGAAGAGAGCCTGCCACCCGATGTGCAGAAGATCAGCGGCGTGACCACCTTGAGCATGCCCGGACCGCCCGCCCAACCCGTGCTGTCGGCGGAACTGCGTAACCCCGTCTTTAGCCTGGAAGGCGAATCGTCGGTCGATGTGAGCGCGGTCCGGCTCAACCTGGACCCGCTCAACACCATCGAGGTTCCCCTGGCGTTGGCGCTCAAGTACAGCAAGGCGTCGGGCTTTGCGGGCAGCGGCGAATTGACCAAGCCGGTCAAGCTTAACCGTTTCCTCACCATCAACAAACTCAACGGCGAATACCGCCAGCGCAAGTTGGCGGTGGCGGGCCAGGCTCAAGTATCGCTGCCGGGGGTCGAGGCGTTTGAGTCCAACGTCACCTACAACGAGGAAGACGGGCTGGTCGTGCGCGCCAACCGCGTGGAGCTGCGCTTGCCCCAGATCAACGGCGTGGACAGCCACGGCGTCTTGAGCGAACTCCAGTACTCGACCAAGACGGGCGCATTTGACGGCCGCGGCGCGTTCGACGCCGAGTTCCCGGTGCTGGGCTTGGGCGAGGCCACGGTGGTGGTCCACCAAAATAAGCTACAAAAAGTCGATCTCGCCTTTGCCAAGATCGCCTATCCCGCCGTCAACCCCGCGATCGTGGGGAATGCGAAGGGAGCCGTGGACTTTGACGAGTTCGGCAAGTTCGCCCGCGGGGTCTTTACCACGGACCTGGAGATCCAACTGCCGGATGCCGCCGGTGAGGCGCAGACCGGCAAGTTGAGCGCGGGCGCCAGCCTCGAAGACGGCAAGTTTTACGCGTTCCTCAAGCTCGACAAGTCGGTCTACATCAACCAATACCTGACCTTGCAGGCGGTGGATCTCAAGGTCAAGGACGGCGAATTGCAGGGCGGCGGCGAGTTTAAGAGCACCAGTCTGCTGGGGTCCAAAACGCTGCCCTTTGCCAGCGGGACCGAACGCGCCCTGGGTGAGCCTGCGCCCGAAACGGTCGACCGCAAGGGCAAAGAGTTGAAGCCCGACATCCAGTTTGGCTTCGAATGGGACCGCGGCTTTTGGGCGCGCGGCCAGATCAGCGTCCCCATCAGCCCGTGGGACGACAAGATGTTGACGGGCATCGTGGGCTATAACAAGGGCAAGCTAAGCGGGTCGGTCGAGGTAGGCGATGCGGTCCTGGCCCCGCGCATCCCCTTTGTCAAGTCCCTGTACTCGCTGGAGAAGAGCGTCCTGCTGACCGGGATCGGCAAGCGCGGCGGCGACGGCAAGGCCGGGCTGGGCGGCATCTACGCGGCCATCGCGCTCGACCTGAATTTCTACTACAACTTTGGCCCGCTCTCGGTGGACGCTCATGCCACCTTGAGCGAGATCGACCTGACCGCCATGACCGCCGAGTTGGACCCGCTCCACATTGAAGAGGTGCGCGGCGGCTTGGCCGCGGAGTTGAAGGGACGGCCCGCGGTCGGGTTGGGCGCGTATGCGCTCAGCGACCGGCTGCTCAACGTGCAGGGCGGCGTGGAGATGCCGCTGGCCGCGCTCTTCAAGGCCGAAGTGGTGTCGCATCTCAGCCCCATGACCTACAAAGAGGGCAAATTCACCGGCCCCGGCCTGGAACTCGAACTCCCCCTGATCTTTGGCCTCAGCGGCAAGTTGCAGCCCTTCATCAATATCTATGCCCTGGGCGGTCTGATCGACATGAACCCGCCGCTGGAGCCGATCGTCTCCTTCGAGTTCCTCAAGGCGCGGCAGTTGACCGCGGGCAAGACCGACCTGAACCAACTACGCGTGGTGACGCCGGAGAGCTTGCAGAAGAACACACCGGAAAACCTGGAGGCCGCGCCCGAAGCGCCGGGAGATGAGCCGACCGTCGCCACCGGCGCGAGCATCCTGGAAGTACGTCCCAAGCCGCCGCCCCCGGTCAAGGACAAGCCGGGCAAGGGCGGGCTGCCGACCAGCCCCATCAACTTCCAATCGCTGCTCGCCAAGATCAGCACCGGGCTGCCGCTGGAACGGCTGGAGAAGCTGGTCGAATCGCTCAAGAAATTGGCGGACAAGTTCGGCATCACCGGCGGCATCAACAAAGTCCTGGAATGGCTGGATTCCTACGGGCTGCTGGAGCCTCTCCGCAAAGTCCCCGCCATGGTGGACAAGCTGATGGAGTATGTCGCCCTTGGGGTCGACCTCACGCTGGACAAGCTGTGGGAACTGCTGGAGGTCAACCCGGAGGAAATCAAGAAACAGCTTGGGCTGGACGAGGAAAGCGGCGGGCCGATCCGCTCCTATGGCGACGTGCGCGGCGATTCGGTGGTGTTGTTCTTGGGCCAATCGCGCATTTGGGTAGACGTGGAGGTCACGCCCGGCACCCATACCGGCACGATCAAGAAGAACCGGCTGGAGAAGAACGGCATCGAGCTGATCGGCGTCGGCAAACGGCCCAGCTTGACCTTTGACAGCGGGAAGAAGCTCACCGGCGGCAAGCTCAATGCCAACCTGACCATCGGCGAGTTTGGCACGGTCGAGAACGTGGAATTGGCCGTCGACGCCGAGAAAAACATCGCGCAGAAATTCGTCAACGGCAACTTTACGCCCAACGAGGCAAAACTGCCGGGTCTGCACGACCGCGTGGTGAAGGGCGAGTTTGGCAATACCCAGGTCTATCTGAACCAGGTGATGTTGGATGATAAAGCGCCGGCCCCCGAGATGAAGAATCCCGTGCCGGGCGACTCCGATGCCGTAGCTGCGGTCAACGAGATCGACTTGACCTTTCAGAAGCTCGACAAAGAGTGGGTGCTGATGGGCCAGGGCATCAAGTACAAGGGCCTGGCCGTCAAGGTCGTCTTGCTCAAATACAGCAAGAACGACAAGGGCGCGGTGTCGGCGCAGGGGATGGTGACGCTGTCGCTGGACAAGATCGGCCGCGCCAAGGCCAAGGTCGAGATGGTTGACAACGAGTTTAAGAGCCTGGATTTCATCGTCGAGAGCAATACCATCACCCTGCCCGGCGCGGCGGCCAAGGCCAAAAGCGAAGGATCGGATGAAGGCGACCAGTCGAGCGAGCCGTCCGGTGAAAAAGCGCCTGGCGGCGCCATGCCCCAGGTCAGCGGCTATTTCCACGGCGGCTTTAGCGTGCAGAACCAGAAGCTGCGCGACATGAAGCTCGGCGCCAACTTCAACTTTGTCCACGGCAGCCTCAACGAAGGCAAGCCCGTGGCGATGGAGGGCGCAGTAGAGTTGGACGCGTCCTGGAAACCGCGCGTCAAGCTGCATCTGAAGACGACCCCGGTGCTCCTGATGCGGGGGTGGGGGAACGTGAGCAAGCTGACGATCGATTACGACCATCGTCAACGCAAGCTGGAGATCGACGGCAAAGCGCACATCACGCCGGGCGGCTCGACAAAGGACGCGGAGCCGCAAGAAGCCCCCAAGACCGGCGCGCCCAAGACCGAAGCCCCGACCAAAGAAAGCGGCGGCGCGCCGCCCTCAGAACCGGGCGCGATTGATGGCGCGCTGACCTATAAAGAGGGACTTGCCAAACTCGATCTCAAGACGTCCAATGTCGGGATGCAGTACATGGATCTCGACCAAATCACGGTGGCCTATGAAGGCAGCAAAGGCTGGGACTTGCGCGCCAAGGCCACCATCAAGAACATCCAGGGCTTTGAGAAGATTCAGGCCACCGTCTATGGCGGCAAGGGCAAGTTGGGCTTCCGCTTTGACAAGGCCGACAAAGCCGAAGTGAAACAGCCGCCCGGCGTGGGGCTGACCGCGGCCCTTAGTGCGCTGGAATACAACCTGACGAACAAGAAGTTCACGGGCGAGGGCAATATGGGCGTGGCCTTCCCGGTGGGCGGGACATCGGTGAGCGCCACCGGCTTTTTCCGCATTGTAGAAAACCGGCTCACCGACTACGGCGTACAACTTGCCACCCTCGTCAAGCTCCCCACCGCCAAGCCCATGTTCCAGGGCGTGGTCAAGGGCGCGGCCAATGTGCGCGACGGCAAGTTGACGGGCGAGTTGCTGGGCGACCTGACCGTGATCAAGTATGGCGGCGAGGAAGGCGGCCAGTCGTCCGAGGGGGCGAAGTCATCCGGCAAGGAGGGGGGCGACAAGGGCGCGAGCGCGGGCGCGCTCAAGTTCCGCGTGACGCTGGACGACACCGGCGTCAGTGGCGGCGTCACCCAAGCGGGCGTACTGGACCTGGGCGGTGGGCTGCTGGTCGTCAAAGACGTGCGCATGGAGATGAACCGCGTGCCCAACGTCAAGGAGACCGTCGCCAAGCTCAACACCCAGGGCGGCGACCTGGCCGCGCTGGGCAAAGGCATGGATGGGTCGAGCATTGTCCGCAAGAGCGATTTCGCCGGCGGCGGCAAGCTGGTCGCCGACATGGGCGGCGTCGGCCGCGGCGCGCTTGACCTGAACTACGCCGACGGTGAGTTCAAGAAGTCCTACGGTCACATCAGTCTGGGGCCGGACCCGGACAAGAACGCCAAACCGGGGCTGGCCGGCGAAGTGAGCAGCAGCTATTCGACCAAGGAAGGCTTTGCGCTGGAAGGCGGCAGCCTCACGGCCAACATTACGCCGGGCCTCCAGGCCAAGGGCACGCTGGAGAAGCAAAAGGGCGGCGCGCTGGAAAACGGGTTGATGGCCGCGCTGGACATCAAGGCGACCTTCCTCAAGGACAAAACTTTCAAGAAAACGCTCTACTCGGCGCAGACGCGACCGACCATCCCGGTCCTCCCCGGCATCTTCTCCCTCTATGGCGAGGCCGGGGTCGACCTGCTGCTCGAATATGGCGTCTCCCCCATCGTCGTCACCGGCAAGGCGCAGCTCAACAATGTCAGCCTCAAGAATCGCACCTTTGAGAGCGCCATCGTGCAAATCCAAAAGGCCAAGAGCGAGAAGGGCGGCAAGCAGAGCGGCAACATACATGCCAAGTTCTTGGGCAAGCCCTACCTGGGGTTGGGCGCGGCGGTGCTGCACCCCGGTATTGTCGGCGTGTCGGGCGGCATGGAGATGCCGGTGGCCGCCGAGGCCGCCATCGACCCCGCGCTGGATACGCGGCTCGTCTATGACAAACAGGGCAAACTCAAGGGGCGCTTCCTGCTGGACATGCCGCTGGCTTTGGGCGTCAAGGTCGGCATCAACCCCTACATCAAGGGGACTGCGCTGGCCGGGCTAATCGACTTGACCTGGCGGCCGGAAAAGGCGCTGGCCGAATGGGATTTGATGAAGCCGCGCACGGTGTATAACCTCAGCCTGGATTTCGGCAACCTCAAGGACGCGGACAAAGACCCGGAGGAGGACGCGCCCACATCCGAGACGCAGACCAAGCCCGCTTCCGAAAAGCTGGCCGCGGAGCAGCAGGTCACCGGCGACTCACCCGCCCCACCCGCGCCCGTCCCCACGGTGGAACCGAAGGAGGGCGACGCCGACCCGACCGACGACTTCAGCAAGTCCGGCCCCTTCGATTTTGCCGGCATCAAAGGCGTGATCGCCGGCGCTTATCAAAAAACGGTGGACACCGTCAAGGCCGCGTACAAAAACGTCAAGGAGATCGCCGAGAAGCTGGGCCAACTGACGGCCAAGGCGGCGGAGGCGGTAGGCGGCGCGGTGAAGTCGGCGGCCTCGGCCGTCAGCACCGCGATCACGGACGTGGCAAGCTGGATCTCCGCCTGGTATGGCGGCGACACCGAATCGGCCCTCAAAGAGGTTGAGCAGAGCAAGAGCCTCAAAGAAGTCGAGGATATCGAAAAGTTCAACTGGAAGAAATACCGGGTCGAGCCCCGGTTCCTGGGCCTGAACGGGCTTTTGGAAGAATCGCTGCGCGTATCGTCCAACCCCGGCCTCTTGATGGGCATAGACGAGATGTACGGGTCGGATTTCCCCTATGACTTCGGTTCCCGGCGCGGCTCCCGCGTGCAACAGGACCTTGAATTTGAGCCGCCGTCGTTTGGTTCGCAGTGGGATGAAGATGAGCCGCAAATCTTACCTATGGGCCGCAGCTTCGGCAAGTTCCCTTCGTCCGGCATGAGCCGTCCGCGGGGCCTGAAGGGCCGCAAGAAGGGCTATGGCGGTCGCACGCTCGGCGGTCGGAAGCAGGGCGGCATGGGCGGCATGTCGTCGCTGGGGATGAGCGGCTTCCCCTCCTCCAAGCCGATGCGCCCACTGGGCGGCCGCCAGTTCAACCAAGGGCTGCAAATCCCCTCTTTTTCGCCGCACATTAACGAAGAATAGACCGGAACCTGGCACGATTTGGGTTGACGCCCCGCGGCACACCTGACGAGTTCTGTCGAGAAAGCATCACACGCAATGGCGGAGATTGATCCGACCCTGATCCACCTGGACGCCGAGCTGGCGCGCCTGGAGCGGCAGTTGCGCCGCGAACCTACCCCGGATGCCGCCGCTGCGCCGCTGCCCGCCGGCGTCACTGAGGCCTCGCGCCTGGCCGCATTGGCCGCGGCCTTTGCCCTCACCCCCTTTGAGATGGACCTGCTGCTGCTGGCCCTGGCCCCCGCGATCGATGCGCGCTTTGGCCGGCGCTTTGGCGAGCTGCTGGACGACCCGACCCAACGCCGCCCTACGGTGGGGCTGGCGCTGGCGCTCCTGGGCGTAACGGGCGTGGCGCGGCTGCAACGCCTGCTGCATGTAGGCGAGCAAGCGCCGCTGCTGCGCTTCCGGCTGCTGGAGTTGGAGGGCGAACCGGGCGCGCCCTCCACGCCGCTGGTGGATCGCGCCCTGGTCCCCGACCCGACCGTGACGGCGTGGCTGTTGGGGTCCTATCAGCCGCCCGCGGCGCTGGGTCCCCAGGTCGACTTGAGCGTGCCCGACGACGACCCCGCCGATGCTGCGTTGGGCGCGGCCGTGTGGCCCCAGTTGGCCGCCGCGATGCACGGCCAAAGCCTCACCTGCTTCTTCGGGCAAGACGAGGAAAGCCAGACCGCGACCGCGCGCCGGATTGCGACGGGCATGCAAAGCCCGCTGCTCACGGTGGACCTGCGCGCCGCAGCCCGCAGCGGGACGCCGCCCGCCACCGCGGTGCGCCTGGCGCTGCGCGATGCGCGCCTGACCGGGGCCATCGCCTACCTGACCGGCATGGACCTATGCCTAAACGAAAAGACGATCCTGCCGGAAGTGCAGACCGCCCTCTTTGCGCATGGCGACGTGGTGATCACCGGCGGCAAAACGGCTTGGCAGCCGGCGGGCGAAGACGAGCGCCGGACCATCCTCTGGCAAGAGTTCCCGCTGCCTTCCTATGCCCAGCGGGCCGACCTCTGGCGGCATTTCCTGGCCGCGCAGGGGGCCGGCCAAGACGGCGACGCGGCCATCAACCCCGCCGAGTTGGCCGGTCTGTTCCGCTTTACCAGCGGGCAGATCCGCGATGCGGTCCTGGCCGCGCGTGACCGAGCGCAGGCGCGCGGCGCTGACTCACAACTCCGGCGCGACGATGTGCTGGCCGCCGCGCGCGCCTATTCCGGCTCCAAGCTGGGTGAACTCGCGCAGCGGATTGTGCCGCGCCATCACTGGGAAGACCTGGTGCTGCGTCCGGACCAAATCGCCGGTTTGCAGGAGGTCTTGGCGATGGTGCGGCGGCGCAGTCAAGTGCTGGATGCGTGGGGTGTGGGCAAGAAGCTGAGCGCGGGCGCGGCCGTGACCATGCTCTTTGCCGGCGAACCGGGCACGGGCAAGACCATGGCCGCCGGTGTGCTGGCGGGCGAACTCGGCCTAGACCTGTACAAGATCGACCTGTCGGCGCTGGTGAGCAAATACATCGGCGAGACGGAGAAAAACCTGGAGCAGATCTTTGTCGAGGCGGAGCAAGGCAACGCCATCCTCTTTTTTGACGAGGCGGACGCGCTCTTTGGCAAGCGCACCGGCGTCAAGGACGCGCACGACCGCTACGCCAATATCGGCGTGAGCTATCTGCTCCAGCGCATGGAATCGTATGATGGGGTGACGATCCTGGCGACCAACCTGCGCTCGAACCTGGACGACGCCTTTCTGCGCCGATTGCACGCGGTGATCGACTTCCCCTTTCCGGACGAAACCGAACGTTTGCGCCTCTGGCAGACGCTCTTCCCCACCGACCTGCCGCACGCGCCCGACATCAATTTCGCCGCGCTCGCCAAACGTCATCAACTGAGCGGCGGCGCGATCCGCAACGCCATCGTCCAGGCCGCGTTCTTGGCCGCAGAGCAGGGTCAGCCGGTGGGTATGCCGCACCTGCTCCACAGTCTGCGCCGCGAATATCAGAAGATGGGCCGGTTGATGCACGACGGCGAGTTGAACCTGCCGCCGCCGACGCCCGCGCCGGTGCCGACGCGCACGACCCGCCCCAGCCGCTATCAGCGTATGCGCCCCCGCTAGACCACGCCTCTATAGAACAGCAGTCCCGCCCCTACGCTTACCCGGTATCTTCTTGACTTCTTGTGAAACTGCCGCTGCGATCACGCCGGCGGCTGATCCAACGTGGCGGGCACGGCGGCGCGCGGGCGGCTGGCGACATAGGCCAGGATGCCCCCCGCCGCGAACAGTACAATATTGAGCACAAAGGGCAGGCTGCGGTCCATGCCCGACATCTGCCCGGCGATCCAGCCGAAGGGCGACGTTAAGCCGATGACGACCATGTACAGAATCGCCATGATGCGGGCGCGCTCCTTGGGGTCTACGCTCGTCGCGATGAGCTTATCCAAGAGCGTGTTGGTGGCGGGGATGCTGCACCCTTCCAGGATGACGGCAATCAGGAGCAGCCAGTAGCTTTGCGTCGGGATGCTGATCAGGATGGCCCAACTGACGATCAGACCGGCAAAGCCAAAGACCATCGGCTTGCGGACATCCATCGTGCGGAGGTGGGGCATGACCAGGAAGTAGAACAGCAGCATGGTCGCGGAGCGAGCCACATAGTAGAACGACAGGTAGCTGGCCGCAATCTGGAGCTTTTCGGTCACCAGGATCGACCAGAAGGTGTTGTTGATCGTGGTGGCGATGCTGACGATGACCATCAGCGCGCCGGTGATCAGCGTCTCCGGCGAGCGCAGCAGTTGGCGCATGACCCCGCGCGACCCGCGCATGATGGCCCATAGCGATTGGTGGCGTGTTGCCTCCATGCGGATGACGCCCTGCGTCGACTCGGTGACGAGCGCGTTCATGGTCAGGAACTTGGCGGTCATCATCACGAAGGCAAAGAGGTAGAGGCCGCGCATGGTAGGCACGAGCGAGAATTGGGTAATGAGCAGGCTGGTGAGTGGCGCAAAGATGGCGGCGAACAGCCCGGCGATGTAAATCAGCGAATAGATGTCCACCAGCAGCGCCGGTTCGGTGTCTTCGATCAGCAGGCAGAGCCAGGAGTTGTGGGTGATGCGCCACAGACTGTTGACGACGGCGGCTAACAGAAAATAGTTGAAGTCCTGGGCGACGGCCCAGATCAGACAGGGGATGCTCCAGGAAATGATGTCGGTGACGAACGTGGTGCGTTTGCGCCCGAACTTGTCGGTGATCGCGCCGCTGACCAGGGTCCAACCGAACTGGCAGATTAGGCCGATGCTGGCGATCAGCCCGATCTGGCTGTCTTGGAGGCCCAGCGCCAGCATGTAGACCGAGACATAGGGCGCGTAGAGGTTGTAGGCCAGTCCCCACATGGGTTCGGTGAGGACCACGCCGCGGGCGTTGCCGCGCAGGTTGCGCAC
>CAYJQA010000130.1:0-10963 GCA_964372065.1 uncultured Litorilinea sp. | reverse complement strand
GTCGTAAAGAGCGTGTTGGAGCGGACAGCTTCGACCGCCTCGTCAAAGCTCAGGCCGCTCTGCATCTTGCGGCGCACGCGCTCCAGACCAAGAAAGGCGCTGTGGCCTTCGTTCATGTGCCACACGGCGGGGTCGTAACCCAGGGCATAGGCCGCGCGCACGCCGCCGATGCCCAATACGATCTCTTGGCTGATGCGCATTTCGCGGTCGCCGCCATAGAGGCGTGCGCTCAACTCCCGGTCCTGAGGTGCGTTGCGGGGGACGTCCGTGTCCATGAGGAAGACCGGGATGCGCCCCACTTGAACGCGCCAGACTTTCGCATAGACAATACGACCCGGCAAATCAACACTGATCAAAACCTCAACCCCTTGAGTATCCAACGCGGGTCGCGCCGGCACTTCGGCAAAGTCTACCTTCTCGTACTCCGCCTGCTGCCGCCCGTCGCCGTCGATGCGCTGGGTGAAATAGCCCTGCGGATAGAGGAAACCGATGCCGATGAAAGGGAGGCCCAGGTCGCTGGCGGACTTGCAATGGTCGCCGCTCAGCACGCCCAGGCCGCCGCTGTAGATAGGCAGGGCTTCGTGCAGGCCGAACTCGGCGCTGAAATAGGCGATCACCTGGTCCGCCTTGCCGGCGTGATGACGGCTGAACCAGGTGGGCGCCTGGGGATCCATGTAGGCATCGAACGCGGCCATTACCCCGCGCAACGCGGCCAGATAGTCGGCGTCGCGGGCGGCGGCCTCCAACCGTTGTTGGTCCACGCGGTGCAGCATCTGCACGGGGTTGTGCTGGACCGCTTCCCATAGCGCCGGGTCCAAGTTCGCATAAAGCTGTTGGGCCGCAGGCTCCCAACTCCACCACAGATTGTAGGCCAATTCGTCAAGCCGCCCGATGGCCTCAGGCAATCTAGGCAGCACGGAAATCCGTTCCAGGTTCATGAGTGGGTCTTTCTGACACAGAATGCATCTAGCGAGCGACGCGGATCGAAGCGGGGTTGCGCCAATAGCGCCCGTCGCGTGCAAGGAGGTCGTCGGCTTCCTTGGGGCCCCAAGTGCCTGCGGCATACTTTGGGAGACTCAACGTGTGACCTTTCTTGGCCGCGGCGCGTTCTTCGGCTTCCCAGGCATCCAGGACGCGTGTCACGCGGTCCCAGGCAAGCTCGATCTCGTCGCGACGGATAAACAATGCGTTGTCGCCGATCAAGGCGTCCAGCAGCAGGCGCTCGTAGGCTTCCGCAGACGGCTTGCTGCCGAACTCGTCGTGGTACGAAAAGTCCATCGCCACCCGGTCGATGATAACCGACGGTCCCGGCCGCTTCGCATCAAAGCTGAGGCGGATGCCCTCGTCGGGCTGGATGCGGATAGTTAGCACGTTGCTGGGCGGCACGTGATCGCTCTCCGCCAGCGTTTCAAACAGCAGCAGCGGCGGCTTGCGGAAGACGATGCTGATCTCGGTCAGTTTGGTCGCCAACGCCTTGCCCGTCCGCAGATAGAACGGCACACCGTTCCAACGCCAGTTGTCAATGTCCACCTTCATGGCGACAAAGGTGTCGGTGGTGGAATTGTCCGGCACGCCCTTCTCGCTCAAATAGGCCGGGATCTCCTTGCCGTCGCTCACGCCTGGCCCATACTGGGCGCGCACGACGCGACTGGAGATGGCCGAGACGGGGAAGGAACGGATGGACTGCAACACGTTGACTTTCTGGTCGCGCACCGCCTTGGCATCCCATGTGACGGGCGGCTCCATCGCCGTCAGCGCCAACAGCTGCAGCATGTGATTTTGCAGCATGTCGCGGATCGCGCCGGTGCTGTCATAATAGCCGCCCCGATCGCCGATCCCAAGTGTCTCGGCCACGGTGATCTGCACGTGGTCGACATAATTACGATTCCAGATGGGCTCAAAAATGCCGTTGCCGAAGCGGAAGACGAGGATATTCTGAACGGTCTCTTTGCCCAGGTAGTGATCGATGCGAAAGAGTTGTTCTTCGGAAAAGAGCCCGAGCAGGTGCTCGTTCAGGTCTTGTGCGCTGGCGAGGTCGTGGCCAAACGGCTTCTCGATCACGATGCGCCGGTCGGCTGCGTGGTCGGGATGGCAGAGGCCCGACTGGTGGATCAAGGTGGTGATAGGCTCAAAGACGGTGGGCGGCGTCGCCAAATAGTAGACGTGATTGCCGCCGATCCCGCGCTGTTCGTCCAACTCGCAGACGCGATCGGCCAGGATCTTGAAGCTCTCCGGGTCGTCATAGCCGCCACTGACGTAGAACAAGCTCTGCGAGAACCAATGCCAAATGTGCTCGTCAATGCCGAGGTCGCCGTGTTCTTCGATGCCGGCGCGCGCCAGCTTGCGAAATTCTGCGTCGCTGAACTTGGTTCGCGCGTATCCCAGAACGGTGAAGTTGGGCGGCAACAGATTCTGATAGGCCAACGAGTAGAGCGCCGGCAATAGTTTGCGTTTGGACAGATCGCCCGATGCGCCAAAGACCACAAACAGGACAGGCCGCTCGATTCGTTTCATGGCGTCTCGCCGTCCTCCAGCCCGCCGAACGAGCCGGTGGACTCCATCAGCATGATCTTGTCAACACGCTTGATGAAGCGCTGCTCTTCCTGGAAAATCGCCTGCACAAACGCCCGCACCAGTTCACGGGCGACTTCTTCGCCGATGACGCGACTGCCCAGACAGAGGACATTCATGCCGTCGTGCTCGACGCCCTGGTGCGCGCTGTAGCAGTCGTGGGCGATGCTGGCGCGCACGCCGTGCAGCTTGTTGGCCGCAATCGCCATGCCCACCCCGCTGCCGCAGATCAGGACACCGCGCTCGATCTCCTGGTTCTGCAAGGCGCGTCCTACCAAGCCCGCGTAGTCCGGGAAATCCACACGCTGGTTCAGGTTAACGCCGAAATCGGCCACCTCGTGGCCCAGGCGCTGGAGTTCGTCGACAACGGCTGCCTTGAGCGGCAAGCCGGCATGATCATTACCCACGCCGATCCGCATAGTGATCTCCTCAATCAAGGTGAAACAGTGCGCTTGTCCGCACGATTAGGTATGACGATAACACATTACCGGCCCTTGCACACGCAGATGCACGGGTTGGCCGGCGGCAAAATGATACATTGGCCCCATGCGCGCGTCAACCAACTGCCCGGAGCCAAGTTGCACGGTGACCAACTGATCGTGCCCAAAGTACAGGATATGCCGCACCCGGCACGGTGAGTCCGCGCCCGCGGGCATGACCGTGATCATCTCGGGCCGTACCAGCGCCTCCACCGCACCGTGAATCTCCATCACCGGCTCGAGCACGCCGAGTTCGCACTCGACGCGTCGCCCGGTGGCGGTTCCCATCAGGAGGTTGGCGTCGCCGAGGAACGTTGCCACCGCGCGGTCCACGGGCTGCCGGTAGAGCTTCTGCGGCGCGTCCACCTGCCGCACCTCGCCGTCGATCAGCACGGCCACCGCGTCCACCAGGCTGAGCGCCTCCTCTTGGTCGTGAGTGACGAAGATCGCCGTCGCATTGGCATGGCGCAAAATGCTGCGGACCTCAGCCCGCACGCGCACGCGCAGGCCGGCGTCCAGGTTGCTGAACGGCTCATCCAGCAGCACCAGCTCAGGCTCCGGCGCGAGGGCGCGGGCCAGCGCTACACGCTGCTGCTGGCCGCCGCTCAATTCGTGCGGCATGCGCGTGGCGAACCCGGTGAGTCCGACCATCTCAAGCACTTGGGCCACGCGGCGGTCGGCGTCGCCCGCATAGTGATGCAGCCCAAAGCGCACGTTCTGCGCCACGTTGAGGTGGGGAAAGAGCGCGTACTCCTGAAAGACCATCCCCACCCGCCGGCGCTCAGGCGGCACATGCACGCGGCCATTGGCGACGACTTGGCCCCCGATGGCGATTTCGCCAGCGTCCAGGCGCTCGAACCCCGCGATCAGCCGCAGCGTCGTCGTTTTGCCACAGCCGCTTGGCCCCAGCAGCGCCATAAGCTGCCCGCGCGGCAGTTCCAGCGAGACATCACGCGCCGCGGCAATGCCGGTATAGCTTTTGGCCGCATGGCGGACCCGCACGCCCAGGTCGCCGTCGGGTTTGGTCATAGCCAGCCTTGCTCCTCTTGGCGCAGGATCAGCATGATGCTGAAGCCGGATACGACCAACAGGATGAGCGCGGGCGCGGCCGCGCGCGTGAAAAAGGCTTCCGCCGTCGCCGACCAGATCTGCGTCGCCAGCGTGCTGAAACCGGCGGGACCCAGCAGTAGCGTGGCCGGTAACTCCTTGAGCGTGCTCAGAAACACCAGCGCGACGCCCGTCCAGATGCCCGGCTGGAGCAACGGAATGACCACGCGTGCGACAGCTTGGCGACGGCTGAGGCCCAGGCTGCGCGCGGCTTCCTCCAGCCGCGGGCTGATCTGCAGCAGCCCCGTGCGGATGGTCCCCGTGGCTTCCGGCAAGAAGCGCACCACGTAGGCGAAGACCAGCATCGCCAGCGTCTGATAGAGCCACGGCGCATAGTTGGCCCCCAGAAAGACCAGGCTCAGCGCAATGACGATCCCCGGCAGACCGTTGCCCACGTAGACCGATCCCGCGACGATGGCGCTGTAGCGGCTGGGGAAGCGCACCGCCAGATAGGCGACCGGTAGAGCCAACGTCGCCGCGGCGGCCGCGGCCAGCGCGGCTGCGCGCACGCTGTTGACCAACGCCGCCCATACTGGCACGAGCGACTCCCCGGCCACAAGGCCGCGCACTAGCCAGTACACGACCACACTCGCCGGGAGGATGAGCGACGCCATGACAACCGTCACACAAAACGCCAGCGCGGGCCACCGCCACGCTCCCAGGTGGACGATCTGCTGCTGGCGACCAGCCCCAACACCGGCGCGGTGGTAGCGATGGCTGCCGTGCACCCGCTGCGCGGCCAGCAGCAAGAGCAAACTCAGCGCGACCAGCAGCAGCGCCAGCAGCGAGGCAAGGCTGCGGTCAAAGCTGCCCAGGTACTGGACGTAGATGGCGCGCGTAAAGCTGTTGAAGCGTAGCATCGACACTGCGCCGAAGTCACTGAGCACATAGAGCGCGACCAGCAGCGCGCCCGCACTGATGGACGGGCGCAACCCCGGCAGCGTGACGCGCAGAAACGTCTGCCAGGGCGAATAGCCGAGGCTGCGCGACGCCTCCTCCAGCGCCGGATCGAGGTTGCGCAAGCCCGCGCGGATGCTCAGAAAGAGGTAGGGATAGGTGAAGATGGTCAATGCCCACACTGCACCGGGCAGGCCGTAGATGGACGGCAGCCGGTCGACGCCGAACGGCTCCAGCCAGCCCTGTACCATGCCGCGTGGTCCCATCATGGCGACCAGCGAGTAGCTCCCCACATAACTGGGAAAGACCAGCGGCAGCGCACAGAGGACGCCCCAAGCGCCCCGTCCGGGCAGGTCGGTTCGCACGGTGAGCCAAGCCAACGGCAGGCTGATCACCAGCGAAATCGCCGTGACCGCCGCGGCAAGCACAACGCTGTTGAGGACAACGGCCAGCGTTTGCCGCCGCAAGAGGAGTTCGATCGCTGTCTGGCCGCCGACAGCGGACGCCCGCAGGATCAGATAAACCAGGGGCAGCAACATGGCCGCGGCGATCACGCCGCCGACAGTACCCAGTCCCAGCTTTCCCAGTGATAAGGAACGTGGCGCGGGCATGTCTTGCGGCAGCGCCAGCCTCATGGGCGCACCTCGTCCCGTGGCCCGTGCACGTGCGTGCGTGATGCCATCATGGCTCGCGGGTTAGCCCATACATCCGCATCGTCTGCGGCCAGAGCAGCCACAGCAACCCTAACAGCGGTTGGAACAAGGGGAAATAGCCATAGTCTTCGCCGAAATGCCGCCACACTGTATGCCCGATGAAGGCCGGGTCGACAAGACTCCACACGCCCACCACCAGCACCATGGCCAACTCGAACGCGAGCATCCCGACCGAGAGCCGCCAGGTCCAACCGCGCCGATAGGCGAAGCCCAGCGACGCGACAAGGTAGCAGGTCGCCGCGACGCCGCTCATGATCACGGGCAGATAGTAAGTGATGTCCTCACGGACGAACAACTGATAGAGGGCGCGCGCACCGGTGGAAAGCGCCAGCACCGGGTAGGAAACGGCCAGGATGTACCCCGCGGGGCTCACCAGATTCGCCCACACGGAATCCGCGGTGTTCGCCTTCAATTCTCTAGCCATGCGTGTCCGACCCCACCGAAACAAGACCAAACTCGTGCGCCACTTGATCGATCCAGACGGTCACCCGTGCGGGCGTCAAGTCGGGCTGGTTGTCTTCGTCCAGCACCAAACCAAGAAAGCGGCCGTCACGCACGGCCCACGACGCGTCGAAGACGTAGCCCTCCAGCGGCCACGCGCCAACCAGGCGCGCGCCGCGCGCCTCCAACTTGTCGGCCAAGAAGAAGGCTGCGTCGCCAAAAGTGCGCGGATAGCCGGCCTGGTCGCCCAGGCCGAACACGGCCGCGGTCTTGCCGCTCAGGTCCATGTCGTCCAGTTCGTCGAGAACCTCTTCCCAGTCCTTCTGGAGTTGTCCCACATTCCACGTCGGGATGCCGAAGACCAGCCGGTCAAACCCCAGCACTTCGTCCAGGTAAAACTCGGCCACATCCATCAACTCCACGGTCACGCCGTGGCGGAGGCGGAAAGCATCTGCCATCAACGCAGCCACACGGGCCGTCGCCCCGCCGGTGCTGCCGTAGAAAAGCCCAATCACTGCTGCATCCAAGGTCGCCGCCGTCAGCTTTGCAGGAAACGCGTGACTTCGTCACGCAAGGCCGCGTACTCGTGGACCACGGGGAAGTGCGGGTAGTCGGCGCTCACATTCGCCGGTGGGCGAAAGAGCACGCCCTGGTCGGCCTGGCCGAGCATCCCCACGTCGTTGTACGAATCGCCGACCGCCATCGTGCGGAAACCCAGGTCGCGGAAGTGCGCCAGCGCCTTGCGTTTCCCGTCTGTCGTGCGGAGCTTATAGCCGACGATGTTCCCCGTCGGGTCGGTTTCCAGCCGGTGGGCAAAGATCGTGGAATAGGCCAGTTTGGGCAGGAACGGAGCGATCAGTTCATAATAGCTGTCTGTGATGATGATCAGGGGCGCAGCCGCCCGCACCCAGCTCAGGAACTCGGTGGCTCCCGGCAGCACATCCATGCCCGCGATCACAGCCTGGATGTCGTTGAGCCGCAGCTTGTGGTCGGCCAAGATGCCCAGCCGCATCTGCATGAGCGCGTCATAGTCGTCCACGTCGCGCGTGGTCTTGCGCAGCTCGGCAATGCCGGTACGTTCGGCGACGGCAATCCAGATTTCGGGCAGCAAAATGCCTTCTAGGTCGGTGACCAAGAGCGGCGGCAACAACTGAGTCATCGATCTCCCCGTCCAGGTGCAAAGCGTCCCGGATGCAACCGCAAGTCGCGCCGCCACAACGCTCGCGGCGGCGTCGGCAGACAGTCTAGCAGAGACACTGTACCGCGGCAAACCTGGACCGCCGCTCAGCGGCGAACTCTCCTCGAGTGAGCAGGCAGGCGAAGGGCGGGCCGGTGATTTTGGAAGGTGGGCTGCTTGACGCCAATCCTTAACTGCGCTAAACTCTGCAACGAACCGTGGTTCACTGAGATTTCCATAGATTCCCTACGATTGTCCCATGCGCTCTACACCTGATCAGGACCACCTTCCAGACCCCGCCACGTCGCCCCTGATTGCGCTGGGACTAAGCCACCGGAGCGCGTCCGTGGCCCTGCGCGAGCGCCTCACGCTGGTCATGCCGCAGGTTCTCCAAGCTGTCGCGGCGCTGGAGCAGCCCCCTGCGGAATGGGCCGCGCTGGTCACCTGTCACCGCATCGAGCTGTTCATGGCGCCGGACGGGGACGAAGCGCCCCTTGTCCAGCGTCTCATGGCGATCCTCCACGAGCAGACCGGCGTCGCGCCGGAAGCGGTGGCGGCCGGCATGGTCATCCGCCGCGGTGAGGAGGTTGCGCGCCATCTGTGCCGCGTGGCAGCGGGGCTGGATTCCGCCGTGCTCGGCGAGGCGCAGATCCAGGGCCAAGTGGTCGCGGCCTACACGCAGGCGCTGAAAGATGGGACCATCGGGCCGACCCTCTCGCTGCTTTTTCGGACGGCAATCCGCACGGGCAAGCGGGCGCGGTCGGAAACCACCATCGGCGTCCGCACTACGAGCATGAGTTCGCTGGCGCTGCGCCTGACCGAGCAGCAGCGCGGTTCGTTAGCTGATGCCCGGGTACTGGTCATCGGCGCAGGTGAGATGGGCCGCCTGGCCCTGAAGGCGCTGGCAGCCCGCCGTATGGCCGCGGTCACCGTCGCCAATCGTTCCCTTGCCAACGCACACGCGGCGCTCCTCGATACGCGCTGGCGTGCGTGTGGGCTGGATGCGCTGCCGGAGCTGCTGGCCGAAGCCGACGTGGTCGTGTCGGCCACGGGCGCGCCCGATCTGATCATCACCGCCGACCAGGTCGCCCAGGCGGGGGCAGACCGCCCGCGCTATTTCGTCGACCTGGCTGTGCCGCGCGACCTGGACCCGGCGCTGCGTGACATGCCGCATGTGACCCTGATCGACGTGGACGACCTGCGCGAAGAACTGGACAGCGCGCTGGCGGACCGCCTCGACGCGGTGCCGACCGTCGAGGCGGTGATCCAAGACGAGCTTGCCCAGTGGCGCTCCGCCATGACCGAATTGACCGTGCGCCCGCTGGTGGTCGAACTGCGCCGGCGCGCCGAGGCGATCCGCCAAGAAGAGGTCGCGCGGACGCTGCGCTTTATCGGCGATGCCGACGAAGCCACCCAGGCGCACATTCAACACCTCTCGCGCGCGCTGGTCAACAAGCTGCTGCACGAACCGACTACATGCATCCGCGAGTTGGCGCATCAGTCCGAAGCGGGCAGTCACGCCGCCACGATTCGACGCCTGTTTGGCCTGAACGGTCACACCGCCGACTCCCAGCCCAAGTTGACCCCGTAATCGCATGGCGCACCTCCGCATTGGGACCCGTACATCACGTCTCGCGCTCTGGCAGACCCAGCACGCCGCCGCGCACCTCGCCGCGGCCTGGCCCGACCTGACGTGCGAGCTGCGGCATATGGTCACGCAGGGCGACTGGCGGCTCGACCGTCCCTTGCCCGAAATCGGCGGCAAGGGACTTTTCACCGCCGAGTTGGAAGAGGCACTGCGAACCGGCGAGATTGACCTGGCCGTGCATTCCCTGAAGGATCTGCCGGTTGAGGACGCGGCCGAGTTGACCGTCGGCGCAATTCTGCCGCGCGCCGACGTGCGCGATGTGCTGGTCGCGGCCCCCGGCCTGACGCTGGCGACGCTGCCGCCGGGCGCGGTGGTGGGAACCAGCAGTCTCCGGCGGCAAGCCCAACTGTTGGCCGCACGTCCCGATCTTGTCATCCGGCCCATGCGCGGCAACGTGGACACGCGCCTCCGCAAAGTGGCCGACGGCGAGTATGACGCGGCGGTCATGGCCGCGGCCGGTCTGGAGCGCCTCAACCTAAAAGCCCACATTGCCGAATGGCTGACCACTGAAGTGATGCTGCCAGCGCCGGGGCAGGGGGCCATCGCGGTCCAATGCCGCGCCGACGACGCGGCGGTCCGCGCGCTGCTCGCCGCAGTGGACGACCGGGCTACCCGGCTGGCGGTGACCGCCGAACGCCGATTGCTCACGCGCCTGGGCGGCGGCTGCTCGGCCCCGGTGGCTGCGTTGGCTTCGCTGGGCGCAGGCGGATTGCTACGGCTAACGGCGCGCGTGGTGTCTGTGGATGGCGCACGCGCGGCCTATGCCGACACGGTCGCAGCGACCCCGGAAGAGGCCGCCGACGCCGCTGCGCTCACCCTCTTTGCTCAGGGCGCAGGCGCGATTTTGGCCGAGCGCAATGCCGAACCAAGCCCACTGCGCGGTAAACGCATCGTGATCACGCGCCCCGCGGACCAGGCCATCGACTTTGCGGCCGCGTTGGCCCTGGAAGGCGCGACGCCACTGGTCATGCCGGCTATCCGCACGGTCGGCATTTTCGACAAGGCGGGCATGACGCCTTCGCAACTGGCCCGCTTCGACTGGGTGCTGTTTACCAGCGTCAATGCCGTGGGCTACTTCGCCGGCCTGTTCGCCGGGGAGGGCGATGGGACCGCGTTCGACTGCGGGCTTGATTTCGGGACCGTGCGCGTCGCCGCGGTCGGCGCGGCGACGGCTGCCGCTCTGGAGTCCGCCGGTGTGAGCGTCCAGCTTGTGCCCGACGAGTTCACCGGCGCGGCGTAGGCCGCTGCGCTCCCGGACCTAGCGGGCGCGCGCGTGCTGCTGCCACGCTCGGCCATGGGCGGCGACGATCTGCCGCGCCAGCTGGTCGCGGCGGGCGCGGTCGTGACCGACCTGCCCATCTACACCACGGTGGCCGCGCCGCTGGCTGCCGCGGACCTGGACCGGATCGCCGCGGGCGTGGATGCCGTCACCTTTGCCAGCGGTTCGGCAGTGCGTGGCTTTGTTGAAGCCGCGCAGGCCCACCCGGCCGCGTGGGCCGCCTTGGCGCACTCTCTGATTGCCTGCATCGGTCCCTCGACGGCGGCGGTGGCAGCCGGACTCGGACTCACGGCTGCCGTCGTCGCCCGCCGCCATACGACCACCGGCCTTGTCGAAGAACTGCGCGAACACTACCGTCAGCAAGGATAGGCGAAGCTCGAACAAACACTGCCCGCCATTTCCGGGAAGGCGACTCCGATGGCCGCGCGCCCGCGCCGTCTGCGCCGGACGCCTGCCCTGCGTGCGCTGGTACGCGAGACGCACCTGCAGGTGGACGACCTGATCTACCCATTGTTTGTCGTCCACGGCCAGGCTGTGCGCCGCCCCATTAGCTCCATGCCGGGCGTGCATCAACTGTCGGTGGATATGGCCGTTGCCGAGGCTACCGCCGCGGCGGCGTTGGGCGTACGGTCGGTCCTGCTCTTTGGCATT
>CAYJQA010000129.1:0-11038 GCA_964372065.1 uncultured Litorilinea sp. | reverse complement strand
CGTCTAGCCATGCGGACGCGCGCATAGGCGGGGCATCACGCCGCGTTTTCGACGTTGGACCGGAGGACAGCCGGTCACATGCCCCGGCGGGAGGGGTGAAGCAGAAGATCGCGCCGGCCAGGGTGGCCACCCCCGGTGGATTGGCGGCTTTACGGCGGATGTGCTAGACTGGCAGTCAATCGTAAGCGATGCGGAATCCTGCCATTCGTATTTATTTACGGTTGCCCCTACCAGCTTCAGCCGGCACTATGACGCTTCCCGTTTGGCCCAACCGCTCATATCCACCCGCTGCACCCGGCTTTGCGGTGACGTCCGGCGCGCCGCAGGCCCCAGCGTCACGGTGACCCAGCGCCGGAGCGCCCCACCCACCCGTCTCCGCGGAGGAGTATGCACATGTTAAGAGTGGCCGTCATCGGCATGGGCAACATCGGCAACACCCACGCGCCGGTCTACAAGTCCGATCCGTTGGCCGAGTTGGTCGCCGTGTGCGACATCATCAAGGAGCGCGCCGACGCCGCGTCTGCACGCTACGGCGTGCCCGCGTTCTACAGCGTGGACGACCTGCTGCGCAACGTGGCCCTGGACGCGGTCAGCATCGCCACGGCGGGCACGGAGAATGGCGGCGACCACTTTGAACCGACCATGCAATGCCTGGAAGCGGGGCTGCACGTGCTGGGCGAAAAGCCCATCTCCAACGACATCGTTAGCGCCCGCCGGATGGTCGCCAAAGCTGCCGAGAAGGGCGTCTACTACGGCATCAACCTGAACCACCGCTTTGTGCCCCCGGCTGCCCGCGCCAAACAGTGGGTGAACGAGGGCCGCTTGGGCGACCTGCTGTTGATCAACATGACCATGTGGATCAACAACCCCAACAACTCGTCGCCCTGGTTCCATCTGCGCGCGCTGCATCCCCACTCGCTGGATATCATGCGCTACTTCTGCGGCGACGTGGTGCGCGTCCATGCGTTCCTCAACCACGCGCCGGGGCGCGTCTGCTTCTCCAACGCGCAGATCAACCTGGAATTTGCCAACGGCGTCGTCGGCCACCTGACCGGCTCCTATGACGCGCAGCCGCGCCACAACCTGGAACGCTGCGAGGTCATGGGAACCAAGGGCCGCTTCGTGCTGGATAACCTGTACGAGGAGTTGACGCTCTATCCGCGCGAAGGCGACGAGTTGACCGTGATCCGCAACAGCATCATGGGCGGTCTGAGCGGCTTTGGCGCGACCTTCACCAACCGCATTCATCGCTGGCTGGAGCAGATCCACGCCGAGGTGGAGCCGTCGGCGATCGAAGCGTCCGGCCGCGAAGGGCTGGCCGTTCAAGAGATCATCGAAGCCGCCATCCGCTCGCACGAGTCCGGCCGCGCCGAGGCCGTACCGGCGGTCTAGCCACTAGCCCCACGGAGGCAATACCATGCTGCGTGTCTGTGTGATCGGCCTGGGGCCGATCGGCAACCGCCATGCCAAGCTGTATCGCGAGGACCCGCTCGCCGAATTGGTGGGCGTCTGCGACTGGGACAAGGCCCGCGCCGACGCGGGCGCAGCCACGCACGGCGTCCCGGCCTACTACGACGTCCAGACCATGTTGGAGACCGTGCGCCCCGACGTGGTCAGCGTCGCCACGGGCGGCTACGAATACGGCAGCGAGCATTGCTTGCCCACGCTCCAGGCGTTGGAGTTCGGCTGTGCGGTGTTGGGCGAAAAGCCCATCTCCAACGAGATTACCGACGCCGAGCGCATGGTCGCCAAGGCCCAGGAGAAAGGCGTCTGCTACGGCATCAACCTGAACCACCGCTTTACGCCCGCCGCGCTGCTCGCCAAACGCTGGCAGGATGAAGGCCGCATCGGCCACCTGCTCTTTGTCAACATGAGCATGTGGATCAAGAACCCGCGCGAGACGTCGCCCTACTTCCAGATCAAGGCGCTGCACCCGCACACCGTGGACATCATGCGCTACTATGGCGGCGACATCGAGGCGGTGCAGTGTTTTGCCACCAAAGCGCCGGGCCGCCAGATCTGGTCCACCGCGACCTTCAACATGCGCTTCAAGAACGGCGCCGTGGGCACGCTCTGCGGGAGCTATGACATCGAGCGCGGCCACCCCATGGAACGCTGCGAAGTGGCCGGCTTGAACGGGCGCTTCGTAATTGACGACATGTACCGTGAGGCGACGCTCTATCCCGCGGGCGACATGGAGAAGCGCGCCTTCGCCAACCCCATCTTCGGCGGGATGCGCGAATTTGAGGACACCTTCCGCAACCGCATCCACAAGTTCTTGGAGCAGGTCGGGGCCGGCGTCGCGCCCGACCAGATCGACGGTTCAGGCGCCGAGGGACTCGCCGCGCAAAAGGTTCTGGCCGCGGCCATCGAGTCGCTGAACAACGAGACGGTTGTCTACGTCAAGTAGACGGACAGCGCGCAGCCCGCTCGCTGCCACTTCGGGGCGGCGCGCCGGACGCCCCTGACCCAACGCCAACCACAAGGAGCAGTTGCCCTATGCCCGCCCTTCGACAGCGCCGCCGCCAAGCCAACATCGTCTTCTTGGGGATCGACTCCCTGCGTCGCGACCACATGAGTTGTTACGGCTATCACCGGCTCACGACGCCGCACATGGACCGTTTCGCCCAAGACGCCACGCTCTTCGAAAACACCATCAGCGCGCATATCCCCACCACCAGCGCGTACGCGTCCATGCTGACCGGGATGGATGTCTTCACCACGCAGGTCGTCGCGCTACGTCACCAGGGGCCGCTGCGCATGGAAGTGAGTACGCTGGCCGAGATTCTGCGCCGCAAGGGCTATAACACAAGCTGCGTTGGCTTCAGCGGCAACCCCAGTTCACGCGGCTTTGACCGCTATCTGGACTATGCCGGGTGGGGCAGTTGGAACGAAGGTCGCAGCCCCAAGGCCGAAAACCTCAACGCGGTGGCGCTGCCCGAACTCGACCGGCTCGCCCGGCAGCGTGACCCCTTCCTGCTCTTTCTGCGCCACATGGACCCGCACGCGCCCTATCTGCCGCCTGCGCCCTATGAGCGCGCCTTCTATCACGGCAACGAAACCGATCGCAAGAACACCTCCATGGACCCGGTCAAAGCGTTCAAGCCCTTTTGCGACTTCTTCGCCAGTTGGATGCCGCCGGGCATCACGGACAAGGACTACGTCATCGCCCAGTACGACGGCGCAGTCGCGTATATGGACGCATCCATCCGCGCCATCTTCACCGCACTGGAGAGCAAGGGGCTGCTGGACAATACCATCGTCGTGATCAACGGCGACCACGGCGAAACGCTCTACGAGCACGACTGCTACTTCGACCACCACGGTCTCTACGAATGCACGCTCACCGTACCGCTGATCATCCGCTGCCCCGGCAAGCTGCCGGCGGGTCTGCGCGTCAAGGGCTACAACCAGCACAAGGACCTGGTCCCCACGCTGATGGAGTTGGCCGAACTCGACGCCGGGATCGACTTTGACGGTCGCAGTCTGCTGCAGCTGGTGCGCGGCGAGGTCCCGTCGTTCGAGTCGGAGATGTACATCACCGAGTGCACCTGGATGCGCAAGCACGGCTGGCGCACGCCCGAGTGGAAGCTCATCATCGCGCTGGAGCCGGACTTCCACTTCAAGCCCGAAATCGAGCTGTACAATCTAATCCAGGACCCCGGCGAAACCGTCAACCTGGCTGCCGAGCAGCCGCAGGTCGTGGAGATGCTCAGGGCGCGCATGGACGCCTGGATCGCGCGGCGCGAGGCCGCCACCGGGCTGCCCAATCCCATCCACCATCAGGGCGACTGGCATGGGAAAGAGGGCGTCGGTCCGTTCAAGACATCCCAACAGGCGTATGACACACTCCACATCGGCGACCCGGCCCAGGCCGCCCGTCTCCAGGCGCGCTCGCGCTAACTGCCATGATCATCGACAGCCACTGTCACGCTTGGACCTACTGGCCCTATACCCCCGCCGTACCCGACCCGGAATCACGCGGGCGCATCGAGCAACTGCTCTTCGAGATGGAGCGCCACGGTGTTGACCGCGCGCTGGTCGTCTGCGCGCGCATCGACCATAATCCCCACAACAACGAGTACATTGCCGAACAGGTAGCCGCGTATCCTGACCGGCTGTTCATGGCCGCCGATGTGGATTGCTGTTGGTGGCCGACCTATCACACGCCGGGCGCGGCGCAGCGTTTGGCCGCGACGGCGGACACCCTGCCCATCGTCGCGTTCACCCACTATCTGGCGGATGACGACGACGGCGCGTGGCTCACGTCACCGGACGGGCTGGCGTTCTTCAGCGTAGCCGCCGAGCGCAGCCTGCTGGCGAGTATCTCCTGCCGCCCGCATCACCACGCGGCCTTGCGCAAGGTCGCCGCAACCTTCCCGCAGTTGCCCATCCTAATCCACCACATGGGTCTCTATTTGCCCGACGAGCGCCCGCCCCAGCGCCAACTGCTGGAGGTGATGCAGTCGGCGGAGCTTCCCAATATCTACCTCAAGGTGTCCGGCTTTGCCTACGCCAGCCAGGTCAAATGGGACTTCCCTTATAGCGACACGCTGTGGCTGGTCCGCACCCTGTATGAGCATTTCGGCGCGCACCGGCTGTGCTGGGGGTCGGATTACCCTGTCGTGCGCCAGTTCATGACCTACCGCCAATCGCTGGAGGCGCTGCGTACTCACTGCCCCTTCATCCCGGCGGGCGACATGGCGTGGATCTTGGGCAATACACTGGCGGGTCTGCTGCGCGCGCGAGGCCGGCTATGAGCCTGGTCACCATCATCGGCCGCGGCCATTCCGGCACGCGCGCCATCTCGCACACGCTCTACGCCAGCGGCGTCTACATGGGTGCGACGATCAACAACTCCGGCGACCTCGTCCCGCCGACCGATATGTACGACGCGTGCCGCGTGCTGGCGCATTATGTCAAATGGAAGGGCGAACTCGACTGGGACTTCAGCCGCCTGCACACCATGCCCATCCCCGACAGCTTCACCCGTCTCGTCCACGCCTACCTCAAGACCGTGCTGACCACAGAGGCCAAAACGCCCGACGCGCTGGCAGGCTGGAAGCTCCCCGAAACGACGCTGGTCTATCCCTGGATCGTGCGCATGTTCCCGGCAGCCAAGTACATTTTCTGGATTCGCGACCCACGCGACTGTGTGCTCAACCGGCACCTCACCGACGATCTGAGCGACTTTGGGATCGCGTATCCGGCGACGGACGATATACGGCTGCGCCGCGCCATCTCCTGGAAGTATCAATACGACCTGGTCAAGTCGACGCCGAAGCCCGCCAACTGGATCGAAGTCCGCTTCGAGGATTTCGTCCTCCACCAGGAAGCGACCTTGGCCCGGCTGGAAGCCTATCTGGGCATCCCCCTCGCGCGCATCATCGTGCGGCCCGACGCCGTCGCACGCTACAAGTTCGACACCGAGACCCACGACTTCGACTTCTTTACGCCCGCATTGGCGGAATACGGTTATGCCGCCGCCTAATGTGCTGCTCGTCCACGTGGACCAGCACCGCGCCGACTGTCTCGGCGCGGCGGGCCATCCCTTGCTCCAAACGCCGGCGCTGGACCGTCTGGCGCGTGAGGGCGTCCGCTTCAGCCATGCGTTCACGCCGATCCCCGTCTGCACCCCGGCGCGCGCCAGTTTGCTGACGGGCGCGTGGCCGGCCAGCCACGGCCTGATTGCCAACGCCGATGCGGAGATCCCGCCGCCCGCGACGTTGAGCCTACCCACCGTGTCGCAGACGCTCGCCGACGCCGGGTACTACGTCGGGCATGTGGGCAAGTGGCATGTTCACCCCAGGCTGCCGCCGCGGGCCTTTGGCTGTCACGACTACATTTCCGAGCGCGGCTATGGCGTGTGGCGGCGCGGCCAGGGCATCCCGCCGCGACCGGCGCACAACGGCTTCTTCGGCGAAGTGGACCCGTACATCACGGCGGAGCAGTCCGGCTTGGCGTGGGGCGCGGACCAGACCATCGCGCTGCTGCGCAAGGCAGCGCAGGGCGAACGGCCCTTCTTCGTGCGCTGGGACCCCAGCGAGCCGCACCTGCCCAACGTGGTCCCCGAACCCTATGCGTCGCTCTATGGGCCTGCCGCCGTGGAACCGTGGCCGTCCTTTCCCGACCCGTTGATCGACAAGCCCTACATCCAGCGCAAGCAACGCGCCACGTGGGGGATTGCGGATTGGTCGTGGCAAGAATGGGCCCCCATCGTGGCGCGCTACCTGGGCGAGATCACCCTACTGGATCATCAGGTGGGCCGCATCCTGGCGACGCTGGACGAACTGGGCCAAGCCGCCAACACGCTGGTCATCTACAGCTCCGACCACGGCGATCTTTGCGGCGGGCACGGGCTGATCGACAAGCATTTCGTCATGTATGACGACCTGGTCCGCGTGCCGCTGATCGCGCGCTGGCCGGGCGTGCTGCCCGCGGGGACCACCAGCGCGGCGTTCGTTTCGTCCGCCCTGGACATCGCGGCCACCCTTGTCGCGGCCGCGGGCTGTCCGCCGCCCCCCACCTTCGCCGGGCTGGACCTGCGCGACCAGGTGAGCGCGTCGCCGCGGCAGGATATCTACTCCACCTATTACGGCAATCAGTTAGGGCTATACAGCCAGCGGATGGTACGCGACCGCGGCTGGAAGTATGTCTGGAATTTGGTAGCAGAAGACGAACTCTACAATCTATCCGACGACCCCGGCGAGATTCGCAACCGCGTCGATGATCCCCTCTGCGCGCGCGAGTTGCGACAGCTGCGCGGCCGTATGCTCGCTTGGCTGGAGCAAACCGGCGACCGCCTGCTCAACGGGTGGACCCGCCGCCAGTTAAGCGGCCCAAGCTAATGGAGGTAAAACGATGGCTCGCGAACTGATCGCGCCGGCCCCCAACCAAGTGGCGTGGCGCGAAGTGTCCCGTGCGGTGCTGGAACCCCATCAGGTGCGTGTGCGCGCCCTTTTCGCCGCGGCCAAACACGGCACCGAACTCTCGCTCTATACCGGTTCGGCGGCGGCGCGCGGTGGTTACGACAACGAATGGAAAGTCTTTCGCGCCGAGCGACCGGGCGTCAACTATCCCGTGCGCTTGGGCAATACGGTGATCGGCGAGGTGATCGAGACGGGCAGCGCCGTGACCCGGCTGGCCGTGGGCGACCAGGTTTTCGCCTATGCCTCATTCGGCGACGAATTCGTCTGGCCAGACACCGTGCGGCAGCTACCGCGGGGCGTTCCGTGGCAGGCCGCCGCCTGCCTTGACCCGGCGGACTTCGCCATCGGCGCGATCCGCGACGGCAAGGTGCGCTTGGGTGATGCGGTCGCCGTCTTTGGCCTCGGCGCGATCGGGCTGGTGGCGATCCAGGCGGCGCGCCTCGCCGGCGCCTATCCGGTCATCGGACTGGACCCCATTGCGTCCCGGCGGCAGCTTGCCCTGGATCTGGGCGTTGACCACGTGGTGGACACCAGCGCCGTGGATGCCGGGCTAGCCATCAAGGAACTCACCGGCGGGCGCGGGGCCGATGTCTGCATCGAGTACAGCGGCAAGGCGGGCGCGCTCCAGGCCGCGCTGCGTGGCGTCGTCTATCTAGGGACAATCGTCGCCGGCGCGTGGCCGTCCGCCTATCCCGCGGGCTTGGACTTTGGCGCTGAGGCGCACATGAACCGCCCGACGATTGTCTTTTCGCGGGCGTGCAGCGAACCCAATCCCGACTACCCCAACTGGAGCGAGGAACGTATCTTCGACGTCGCCTGGCGATTGCTTGCTGGCGGCGCGATCCAGACCGTGCCCATCGTGTCGCCGGTGGTGGACTTCGCCGACCTGGTCGACGTCTATCCGCGCATCGCCACGCAGCCGCAGGACTACATCAAGCTCGGCGTGCGCTATCCTGCCGCGACCTAAGCGACGCCCACGACCTCACCCGGCGAAAGGATGAACGGCATGAAACTTGGCGCAAACTCCGTCCTCTTTGGCGGTCGCTCGCTGGAGACTGCCTTCAAGTACATTGCACTGGCCGGTTATGACGGCATCGAGCTATCGGCCATCGACGGCATGAGCGAGCATCTGGTCCTGGACCGCTGGCGCGAGTTGGCCCCGGGCATCAAGGAACTCAGCCGCGTCTATGGGCTGGAGCTACTGGCGATGGAACAGCCGTCGCGCGACCCGGCCAAGATGGAACAAGCCATGCAGGCCGCGGTCGAGATCGGCGTGCCGATCATCAACTGCGGCCCCGGCGGCAAGACCGGCGAACCCGGCAGCCTGGAGCGGACTATCGAGGAGTTGGGCAGCCTGGTGCAGATGGCCGAACGCTATGGCGTCATCCTCTGCGTCAAGGCGCATGTGGGCCACAGCGTCCATAACACGCCGACCACGCTGGCGGTCATGGCGGCCATCAGCTCGCCCAACTTCGGCATCGACATGGACCCATCGCATATCTACCGCGCCAACGAGAACCCGGTGGAAGCCATCCGCGCCGTGATTAGCCGGGTCAAGCACGTGCACATTCGCGACTGCAAGGGACGCCAGCAAGGGCCGGGCAAGCCGGAGATGCAGGCCAACGGCCGCGGCGACATCGACCTGGTCGGCTATGTGCGGGTCCTGCACGAGCACGGCTATACCGGCCCGTTGGACCTGGAGATCATCGGGGCCAGGGAGTACGCGGTCGAGCCGTGCTGCATCATCGCCGCCGAGTCGCGCGGCCACATGCAGGCGTGTCTACAGGCGTGCGGCGCAAGGTAAGCGCGTTCGCCCGGATTGTGAACATTAAGCGATAGCCGGGGAAAATGTAGAGGCGGTTTCCATACCGCCGGGGCTGTTTTCGCCCCAGATGTGCGGTATGGAAACCGTCCCTACGATTTCTCTGTTTCTCCGTCGTTCCGCGCTGCGCAGCGAGCCCCCTCGCCCACGCTTTACCTAGCGCGCCATCCCTGCGACAAACCAGCGGGTGATCTCGGCGGGGCGGGTGATCGCGCCGCCCACCACCACGGCGGTCGCGCCCGCGGCGAGCGCGGCCGCGGCCTGCTCCGGCAGCCGATAGCGCCCCTCCGCCAGCACGGGACACGGCACGGCCCCGACTAGGGCGCCGACCAGCGCCACGTCCGGCGTTGACTGCTGCGGCGAATAGGGCGTGTAGCCCGACATGGTGGTCGAGATGAGGTCCGCGCCTGCCTGCTCGGCAGCGATCCCTTCCGCCAACGTCGAGATATCTGCCAGCACCGGCAGCCCCGTGGCGGCATGGATGGCCGCGATGAAGTCTGCCAGATCGCCGGGCTGCGGCCGTGGGCGCGCCGTGGCGTCGATGGCGATGACGTCGGCCCCGGCCTGGGCCACCGCCTCCGCGTGGGCCAGGGTCGGCGTAATGTACACCTGGTAGCCCGGAATATCCTCCTTGAACAGACCGATAATGGGCACGCTGACGGCGCGCCGGATCGCGGCGATGTCCGGCGGCGTATTGGCGCGGATCGCGCAGCCGCCGCCCTGGACTGCGGCCACCGCCATGCGCGCCATGATCTCCGCGCCGAACAGCGGCTCATGGGGCAGCGCCTGACAGGAGACGATCAGTTTGCCGCGCACTTGGGCCACAAAGGCCGCGGTGCGTTCTGTCATCGATGGTTGCGTCATGCAAACTTCCTTGTCAATGGTGGCCACGGCCCGTGCCGTGGCATGAATCCGGATTGAGTCTGGGGGCATCCGCCCGCAGGAACGCTCTGCCAGACAGAACGAAGCGGGCCGGCTCACCCAATGATGACATGGGCCGCGTTGGCGTGCAAGCGCATTGCAGGTCGGACGAAGCCGGCAGCAACCGCCTGCGCGCGGACGCGCAACTGATGGTCCCCGACACGCTGACGCATCACGGCGTGCTCGCCGCCGCCCATACCATCGTGAACCTGGCCGGTACAGAGCGCCCGCTCGCGGCTGCTTGCGGCGACGGCATAATATCGGCCCGAGGGGGAATCGCGTGATACACTGAACATGTCCATATCGTGGGACCATTGCCATTTCATCACGTTAAGCGCCGACGCTCACGCTAGACTACCGGACCGATCCCCAATGCAGACCCGCACCGACCCCATATCCATTGCACGCACCGCAGACCTACCAAACGCCGCGCCATCCCATGCGATCCCAGCCGCTTCAGCACAAGCCATTCGAGTCCTGTCTCCGGGCCGCCCAACGCCGGCGTCCCGCCTGCATAATGCTGTCCAGCGCATCCCGCGCGAACTCAGGCTGTTTGTCGCCGCTTCTCTTGCCTTGGGCGTGGCCTATAGTATGTTTGACGCCACATTCAACAATTATCTGGACGAACGTTTTGCCCTGACCGGTTTCCAACGCTCGTTCCTGGAACTGCCGCGCGAGCTGCCCGGCTTTCTCGTCGTGTTCGTCTCCGCCTTGCTGTGGTTTCTGTGCAGTCGTCGCCTGAGCGCGGCCGCGTTGCTCCTTAGCGTAATCGGCGCCGTGACGATCGGCTTTGCCGCGCCGACCTACGCGTTCTTGGTCGTCTGGTTATTTGTCTACAGCTTGGGTCAGCACGTGTTCATGCCGCTGTCCTCTACGATTGGCATGGAGCTTGCGCGGGAGGGCAAAATCGGGCAGCGTCTCGGGCAGCTAAATGCCGTGCGCAATTTCGCCGCTATCATTGGCTCCTTCACCGTGGTGCTCGGCTTTCGGTATCTGCATCTCACCTTTCAGCTCACCTTCGTGATCGTTGCCATCGCCCTGGCCGTGGCCGCCTATCTGATGTTCTCCATGCGTCCCACCCGACCCCAGCGCCCGAAGACCTTCTTCACGCTGCACCGTGAATACCGTCTCTACTACCTGCTCAACGTACTCAGCGGCTCGCGCAAGCAGATCTTCATCACTTTCGCGCCGTGGGTCCTCGTCACCATCTTCCAGCAGCCCACGCAGATTGTCGCCACCTTGCTCATGTTTGGCGGCATCATCGGCATCGTCTTCCAGCCGATCCTCGGCTGGACCATTGACCGCTTAGGTGAGCGCGCCGTCCTCGCCGCCGAGGCGGTCATCCTCATCGGGGTCTGTTTTGGCT
>CAYJQA010000128.1:0-11042 GCA_964372065.1 uncultured Litorilinea sp. | reverse complement strand
CTCGCGCGGTTAGCCCGCATACAGCCTGCTGTTTCCGCCACAGTCCCCATCCTCACATTTCCCGGCGAACCGATCCGGGTCGTCGAGAACCTGACGAAGCTGCCGGTGTTTTTGCAGACCGGCGGCAATCGTTTGGCCGCGGTTGCCTTTTCGCTCGATATCGCCCCCACCTGTCTCACCCTGAATCCCGCGGATGCGAACAAAGATGGCGTGCCGGATGCACTCTCGGGCATTCCACCGGGTTTTGTCGCCAGCCTGCTGTTTGACGCCACAGACGCCGACGGTGAACTGGATATTGCGCTCTATGACGTGTCGATGCCGGTCGGGAGCCTGGTGGATGGCCTGCTGCTCACTATTCAGTTGGCGGTTCAGGACAAGTGCCGACCTGAAACCGATTCGGAGATGGTGGTCCCGCTCGCGTTTTCCGGCAGCCCATCGGTGATTTTTGGCAGTACCGGAGGGACGCGTGTGGAGGGAGTCGCGGAGGGCGGCGGCGTGACGCTGCAGTTTCGTAGCGCGCCGACCGACGTGGTGCTCTCCGCCGGTAAGGTTGCCGAGAATCTGCCCGCAAGAACGTTGGTCGGCACCCTGACCGCATCGGATCAGGATGTAGTTGAGACGCATACCTATCGACTGCTGGATACCCCGCGCGGCGATGACAATGAGTTCTTCACCATCGCCGGTGACCGTTTGTTGGCCGCGGTCAGTTTCGACTTTGAGGAGCGCGCGGTCTATCGAGTTTCGGTGCAGGCTACCGATAGTGACGGCCTCAGCGTCGACAAGACGGCGGTATTGACCGTGACGGATGTCAACGAGCCTCCCCTGGCTGCCGATGACTGGATTGATCCGGAAGCCAGAGTCTTTGTGGGAGCCGGCGAACCCATCGACGTCCTGGCTAATGACATCGATCCGGACCGCGACGCACGGTTGGCGATCATATCCGTGAACCGTCCGGACATGGGGGACGCCGCCACCGACGGCCAGGTGGTTGTCTATGATCCACCGGGTGATGCCGGCGGTACGGTCACCTTCGCCTATCGCATCGCCGACAACGGTGCGTCGCCTCTGACGGATCAGGCATTGATCACGCTCACCTATGTCGCCGACGATGCCCGTGGGGATTGTAACGCGGACCGACAAGTCGATGCCGCAGACTTGGCTGCGGTGGTGCAGGAGTTGTTTGACGAACCGGTCAATGCGCCGTGGTACCAAGTTCACGTGGACGGCTATCCCGGCAGCCCCCAGGGGTGCGACGCCAACGGCGACCGAAACGTGGAGGCCGGCGACTTGGCATGTACGGCCTTGCTTGCTTTCGATCGCTCCTGTGCGGGTGCGGCATCTGCGGGTGATCCGCCCGGCGATCCTGGGCTCAACCTCCACGTGACCGATGCCGGGGCCGGCCTCACGGCGCAAGTCGAACTAACCAATCCGGGCAACATTGTGACTGCGCTGGTGTTTACCCTTGTCTTTGATCCAGCCGAGATTGGACTTGATCCAACCGATGCGGATGGCGATGGCGCGCCCGACGCGCTGACTTGGGCGCTGCCTCTGCAAGCGCGCGCATGGGCATTTGCCGCTCCGGGCGTACTGCAAGTCGCTCTGGTGATGGCGGTGACGCCGCCGACACCCCTGCCCGCAGGCAATCTGCTTGCCGTCCATGTTGACCGGTTGGGGAGCGCGGATGCGGGTTTTCGCTTTCAACGGGTCAGCGCGGGAAGTAGGACGGGCGGTTCCGTCACGGTCCAAGTGCCTGACGAAGCACTCCCATCCGCCAGTCATCAGTGGATACCATTGGCGGAGCGCCACTAAAACGCTACTGCTGAACCACGTTCGTCCAAATCCCCATCAAGTCAGAACCTTCCCAGAGTTCCAGGAGGACACATGATAACTTTTCCCAACCCATGCTCTCGCTTGGTCAGGGTTCTGCTGACCGTACCGATCAGCCTTGGTCTGCTCGCCTCTTTATCGTCTCCGGTGTCGGCTGCCCCTGGTGACCTGGACAGTTCTTTCGACGGTGACGGCAAGGTGATTACCTCCATTGGTGACGTTACGGCCAAAGCGTATGCCGTAGCTATCCAGCCTGACGGCAAAACCGTCGTAGCCGGCTATGCCACCATCAACGACAACGGCGACGATTTCGCCATTGTTCGCTACAACGTCGACGGCTCCCTGGATTCCTCCTTTGGTGACGACGGCATCGTTACGACCGATATTGGTGCTGGCAACAACCAGGCGACGGCTGTAGCTGTGCAGCCCGACGGCAAAATCGTCGTGGCGGGATTCGCCAATATGGGTGCAACCGGTGATGACTTTGTTGTGGCGCGCTATACCGCTGGTGGGATGCTGGATTCCACCTTTGACGACGACGGCATCGCGACAACCGACTTCGGGGGACGAGAAGATCGCGCCCTAAGTATGGCGCTGTGGAGCGACGGAGCAAACATCAAGATCGTCGTCGCCGGTCACGCCGACATGGACACATCCGGCTTCGACTTCGCGCTGGCACAGTACACGAGTTCGGGCGCTCCGGATTCCTCCTTTGGCGGCGGCAAGGTCACGACCCACATCGGCAGCGCCGCCAATGCCGGTGAATTTGCCTATGCCCTGGCCGTCCAACCCGACGGTAAGCCCGTCGCCGCAGGGTATGCGATTAAGACCGGCACCGGTCCTGATTTTGCGCTTGTTCGCTACAATACGGATGGGTCGCCGGATGGCACGTTTGGCGCGGCAGGCATTGTCACGACCCACATCGGTAACTCCCCCTCGGATGGCGACTATGCCCGCGCCGTTGTTGTGCAGCCTGGCGGCAAGATCGTGGCCGCGGGGTCGACCTATATGATGAATACAGGGTATGACGTCGCGGTGGTTCGCTATACGGCAGCCGGGGTTCCCGACAGTAGCTTCAGCGACGATGGAATCATCACCGCACCGGTTGGCTCCGCATCAACGGCCGCCGAAGATGTGGCCTACGGTGTGGCGGTGCAATCGAATGGCAAGCTGGTGGTCGCCGGCGTGGCGGAGATGGGTAGTACGGGTAGCGACTTTGTTGTGCTCCGCTATGGCACAGACGGAACTCCCGACGCGAGTTTCGGCAGTAGCGGCAAGCTAACCACCGCAATAAGCACCGGAACGAATGACAGCGCACGCGCAGTCGTCGTTCAGTTGGATGGGAAGATCGTTGCGGCCGGTTCCAGCGCGGACAGCTTCGCCGTAGGACGTTACGCGGGCGACCCAGTCCCGCTGGCGGGTCTTGAGAGCCCCACCGGTCCCTATGCGGTGATCAACGGCAAGGTGGAAGTCCCGGTGAACCTGGCATTTTCATATGTCGAACTGGGGGCGGTCGGGTTCTCGCTAGACTTTGGCGCGGAGTGTCTTGAGTTTGACCCGCACGATGGCGACGACGCCGACGATCTGCCCGATGCGGTGAGCGGCATCCCAGACGGCTTTGCGGCTAGCGTTGACTATGATGCCGCAGACACGGATGGCGAACTCGACATTTCGTTGACAGACTTGACCGACCCGGTAGCGGGCCTGCCGGTTGGCCCGCTGATCACCATCGCTTTCAATGCGGAGCCGGACTGTGATCCTCATGACGGGAGTGGTGTGCCGGTTGCCATGCGGTTCTCCGCGTCGCCGGAACCGTCATTCGGCGACACGCTGGCGAAGGTTGTCTTGGGTTCGGCTACGGCCTCAGAGGTTATGGTCGTTTACGGTACACCGCCTTCAGGTATCAATCTCAGCAATAGTTCTGTGGCGGAGAACCAGGCGAGCGGAGCGGCAATTGGCCTGTTAAGTGTAGAGGATCCGGCGTCAGGTGAAACCTACGAGTTCGCGGTGGTTCCCGATGTTTGGGACTTCCTATCCTTCGCGGTGGATGGCACGCAACTGCGGACGGTTGGGGTTTTCGACCTTGAGACCAAAGCAAGTTACAAGGTGCGAATCCAGGTCACAGGCAACCAGGGCACGTCGCTTGTCACGGATTTCGACATTATGGTGACAGACGCGCCTGACGCCCCGACCGTGCTAACACTGGACAAGACCACCGTACCGGAGAATTCCAACATCGGTACGGTGATTGGAACCTTGGCAACGACCGATCCCGACTCTGGTGATACCCACACCTATACAATGGTGGGCGGTGACGATACGGCGTTTGGGATATCGGTTGCGGGCCAACAGCTTATCACCAAACGCGCGCTGGATTTCGAGACCACGCCAAACAGCTTTGCGGTACGTATCCGCACGACCGACAAAGACGATTTGACCTTCGAGCAAGAGTTCGTGATCGGGGTGACCAACGTCAACGAGGCGCCCACGGCAGTTGACGATCCCATTGCCCCATCGGATCGGGTCTTCGTGGGGGCAGGCGGTCAGATTGACGTGCTCCTCAACGACACCGATCCGGATGCAGGCACGGCGCTGCGTGTGAGCGAAGTCGGCGCGCCTGACAGCGGCGGTGCCTCGCATAACGGCAGTGTGGTTTTCTTTGACCCGCCCGACAACGCCAACGGTACGACAAGCTTTGCCTATACTGTGTCGGATTACGATCCCACCACGCCACTGATCGGTGAGGCTAATGTCACCGTCACCTATGTGGCAGATGACGCCCGCGGCGACTGCAATGCGGACGGCGCGGTCAATGCGGCCGATTTTGTCGCCACCGTGCTTGAGTATTTCGACGCGCCCCCCGGCGTCCCCTGGTGGGAGATCTACGCCGAGGGCTTTGCGGGAAGTCCACAAGGCTGCAATAGCAACGCCGACACTCATGCGGACATCAGCGACCTGATCTGTACGGTCAGACGCTATTTCAACAGCAGTTGTACTGCGGGTGTGACCGCTGCATCGCTAAGCCAACCGGCGCTGTACTTGACCTCTGCGGAAAGCGGCGACGCCATCAGAGTAAGGGCTAGACTCAACGCCACCGGGACGCCGGTCGCCGCACTAGCCTTCGAATTACGCTTCGACCCGGACCAGCTACAGTTGGCCGGCCCCGGCGACGGCGCGGATGATGTGGCCGCGACGGTTACCGGCGATCTCCCGGCCGGCATGATGGCGTGGATCGAGACGGACCGCGCACATGGGCGCGTCCAGGTGGTATTCGCGGCCACGACGTTGCCCATCGTCCCGTTGCCGGTGGGTGAGCTGATCGAGTTCAGCTTCGTGCGAACCGGCGACGGCATCTCGTCGCTTACGCTGCACAACATCTCGGCGGGGGATACCGGCGGCGCACGGCTTGACGTTGTCGGCGCCCAAGATGAGTGGCCGTACGCGTCGCGTATCCTGCTCCCGATGACAGAGCGTTAGGCGCGACAAACAAAAAGGCCGGTACGCGCAGGCAAGAATGCCCTCGTCACGCATACCGGCCTTTTTGAGTTCGATGTCTAGAACATTCCCCAATACCGTTCCCACGTCGCCGCGGCTGCGGCGCGGCTGCGGGCGGCGATGGCGGCTTCGTCCAGCGTGAGCAGTTCGCGGTCAGCCATGAGCACACGGCCATGCACGATGGTGCTGTGGACGTGGCCGCCGCTGACGCCAAAGAGGATGTGCCAGGGCAAGTTGGCGGATGTGAGCGGCGTGGTGGGGTGATAGTCGAGCAGGATGAGGTCGGCGTACGCGCCCGGCGCGATGACGCCCACGGGCTTGTCAAAGAACTGGGCCGCCAGCTTGCGGTTGTTGGTGACGGCCATCTCCAGCACCTTGTCCGCCCCCAAGTAGCGCGGGTCGCCGTGGCTGACCTTTTGCAGCATGTCGGCGACCTTCATTTCGGCAAACATATCGTTGCTGAAGCCGTCGTTGCCCAGGCAAACGGGGATGCCCCCGGCCAGCATGGTCGTGACCGCGGCCGCGCCCACCGCGTTGTTCATGTTGGAGCGCGGCTGGTGCGTCACAAAGGTGTGGCTATCACGCAGGATCGCCATCTCCCAGGCGTCGATGTGGATGCAGTGGGCCATGATGCTGGCCGGGCCGGTGATGCCAAAGCCGTGCAGGCGCGCCACGGCGCGGCGGCCCGACTTGGCGAGACTGTCGTACTCGTCGGCGGGATGCTCGGCCACGTGGATGTGAAAGCGGTCCGCTTCCGCCGCGCAGGCGGCCAGCGTGGCGTCGGAAAGCGTCAGGCTGGCGTGCAGACCGAAGGTGGTGGCGAGCCGGGCCGCAGCCGGGTCGCCGCCGGCGCGGGCCTGGGCCATGCGCTGTATAAAGCGGACGTTCTCGCGGATGCCCGCCTGAGCCGCGGCGGGGCCGTCGCGGTCGGTGACTTCGTAGCACAGCACGGCGCGCAGCCCGCTCGCGTCTACGGCGGCGGCGATGACGTCCAGGCTGCCGTCGATGGCCCTCTGGCTGGCATGGTGGTCCAGCAGCGTGGTCGTGCCGTTGCGGATGGCGTCCACCAGACAAACTTCGGCGGAGCTACGCACGCCGTCCAGGTCCAGGGCTTTGTCCAGCCGCCACCAGAGCTTTTCCAAGATTTCGGGGAAGTCTTTGGCGGGCGGGCCGGGGATGTACATGCCGCGGGCGAACGCGCCATAGAAATGAGTGTGGGCGCAGATCTGGCCGGGCATGAGGATCAGCCCGCCCGCGTCCCACCGTTCGTCGTCGGGATAGCGCGCTAGGAGGTCGGCGCTGGGGCCGACCGCGTCGATGGTGGCCCCGTTGAAGCGGACCGCGCCGTCGCTCAGGACAGTCTGTTGTTCGTCAAAAGCGATTACCGTGGCATGATGGATCAGCATCGTCGGCGCTCCCATTAGGCGGTCAAGGTTGTGGTATTGTACCTTGATGGCGGTGATTCGCCAACGTTCCGGCGTTTGCGCCCGCAGGATGGCCACGCTTGTGGCGGTCGCACCGGGCTGATCTGTTTGCCTATGTGTCTCAGGACGGAGGAATTGACCCATGAATGTTCTTGTCACCGGCGGCGCGGGGTTTATCGGCAGCCATGTCGCCGAAACGCTGCTTGCGGCGGGGCATCGCGTCGTCGTGGTGGATAACCTGCACACGGGCGACCGCGCCAATGTCCCCGCGGGCGCGACCTTCTATGCGGCCGACATCACCGACCGGGCCGGTCTAGCGGACATCTTTGCCAGCGAGCAGATCGAGGCGGTGAGCCATCAGGCCGCGCTGGCGAACGTGCGCGAGAGCATGGCCGACCCCGTGGAGTATGCGCGGGTGAACCTGCTGGGGTCGCTGACGCTGCTGGAGACGGCGCGGGCGCGCGGGTGTCGCAAGTTTGTCTTTGCCAGCACGGGCGGTGCGGTCTATGGCGAGGGCGCATCGCCCGCTAACGACCGGCTGCCCTTTAGCGAGCAAAGCCGCGCCCAGCCCAAGGACAATTATGGGGCGAACAAACTCAGTGTGGAATACCACCTGGACCTCTATCACCAGAACTATGGGCTGAAGTATACGGCGCTGCGCTATGCCAACATTTACGGCCCGCGGCAAAACGGGCGGGGCGAGGCTGGAGTGGTGGCGATCTTCGCCGAAGCCATGTTGGCGGGGCAGCCGACGCGCATCACGGGCGACGGCACGCAGACGCGCGACTTTACCTATGTCGGCGACGTGGCGTGGGCCAACCTGATCGCGCTGACCGGCCCGCAGACCGGCATCTTCAACGTGGGGACCGGCGTGGCGCAGGACATCAACACGCTGCACCGGCTGTTGGCCCAATACATTGGGTATACCCAGACACCGGCCTATGTGCCGCGGCCCGTGGGCGAGGTGTTGGCGACCTATTTGGACGTGCGCAAGTCGGCGGCGGAGTTGAATTGGCGCGCCGAGGTGGATCTGGCCGAAGGCTTGCGGCGCACGGTGGCGTGGTTCCAGAGCCGCAGTTAATCGGACGCGGCGCGCTTCGGCGGTAGGAATGAACGGTAGGGATACAACCCGATAATCGTAGGTGCGGTTTCCAACCGCACGGGTCGCCCCGGCGCGCCCAGAGGGCTCCCGAAACCGCCGCTACCCTAGCCGGCGTGTCCTCGCGTGCTTAGCGCCGCAACCCGGCGTGGGATACTCGGAATGACAGGATGCGGATAGGTAGCCATGCATGTAGTCGTCAACGGGTGGTTTGTAGGGCAAGAGACGGCGGGGAGTGGGCAGTACCTGCACCACTTGCTGGCGCATCTGCCCCGGCTGCCGCAGACGGTGCGGCTGTCGCTGCTGGTCCCGCCGGAACAGGCGCACGCCGCCTGGCTCGGCGTCACGACCGTCCCGGCGGCGCTGCCGCGGCTGCCCGGCCCCCTGCGTAAGCTGTGGTGGGAGCAGGTGAGCGTCCCCGCGGCGGCGCGGCGGCTGGCCGCGGATGTGCTGTGGGTCCCCTATTGGGCCGCGCCGGGGTGGCAGCCCGTCCCCGTCTGCGTGACGGTGCATGACCTCATTCCTCGCCTGCTGCCGGCCTATCGCGGCGGCCTGCACCACCGGCTGTATACGCGGCTGGTGAGCGCGACGGCGCGGCGTGCGGCGGCAGTCATCACGGTGAGCCAGGCGAGCAAACGCGACATCGTGGCCCATCTGGGCATCCCCGCGGACCGCGTGCATGTGGTCTATCATGGCCCCAACCAGGAAGGCGCGGCGCGGCCATCGCGTGAGCATCTGGACCGCGTGCGCGCCGCGTATGGGCTGCCGCCGCGATTCTTCCTCTATTTAGGCGGCTTTGATGTGCGTAAGAACGTGGCGGGGACCATCGCCGCCTACCGGCGCTATCTGGACTTGGGCGGCGACCCGGACGTGAAGCTGGTCTTGGCGGGGCGCTTGCCGCAGCACGATAGCGCGTTTGCGCCCGACCCGCGGCCCATCGCGGCGGCGCACGGCGTAGGCGAGGCGGTGGTCTGCTGCGGGTGGGTGGAGGAGGCCGACAAGCCCAGCCTCTATGCCCTGGCGACGGCGCTGGTTTTTCCCAGCGTGTACGAGGGGTTTGGGATGATGGTGCTGGAGGCGATGCTGATGGGGACGCCGGTGATTACCAGCGCGTGAGGGAGCCGGGCCGGATCAGGGGACGAAGCAGATCTGGTCCACGCCGAGCGCAGGGTGGTTATAGCCGAAGTGGTCGGTGATCTGCCACAACTCCGGATTCTCGGCGAAAAGGGGGCGCACGGCGGCGCAGGCGGCGGTCGCGTCGGCTCCGGTGTTATAGTCCGCCAGCCAGTTCAGCGCGATCCGCGAATAAAGGCTGTCGGGCTGGCCAGCGCGCAAGGCGTCCACCGCGGCAAAGGCCGCGGGAACATCGCCGCCCAGGGCATAGGCCTGGACGAGCCGGAACGACGCCAACCCCTGGAGTAACATCAGTTCGTCAGTTTCGGGCAGGCCGAAGATACTGCACGCCCGCCACAACGGCGCGAGCGCGGTGGTGTAGGCGTCGATGGCCGGCACGTAGCCCAGCAGGTCGGCGGCGCGCAACGCCACGTCCGCTTCCACCAGTTTCAGCCCCAGACAATCACTGCCCAGACTGCTGTCATCATAGGTCCAGGCGATGCGCCGGTAGAGACCGCCGGCTACGCTTTGCCACACCTCCGTATGGGGCACGGCCAGCCCGCCTTCCGGGAGCTTGCTCACGCCGCCGGTGAGCAGGAGTTGGCGGCCCGCGCCCGGCGCGCCGTCGGGCACAGACGTGAAGATGGCGACCCCGTTGACGAGCGTTGCGCCGGGGTCGATGAGCGAGACATAGGCGTCGGTGTCCCAGGTGTAGATTTCGACGCGCAGCAGACATTCGTTGGCGCAGCCGGTGACGGTCCAGGCGACATCGATGCGGCCGTCGGCGTTGAGGTCGTCTACGGCGAGCGGCGCGGGTTGGCCGTAGGCGGGCGGGTCCGCGATGAGGTCATAACCGCCGCCGGCCAAACTGTGGAAAATAAAAACGGCGCCTTGAGCGCCGCCTGGTCCGTAGCCGAGGTCTGTGATGAGTGTGGGGAACCCGAGTAGGTCGGGAACCCCATCGCCGTTGATGTCGGCGAGGACGACCGCGCCGCGGTCCAGGGCCAGCGCCCCGCAGGCCCTCAACCAGGCCTCCAGGGTCGCTTGGTCCGGCCCGACCAGGGCCAGGGCGTCGGCGAAGCCCTCGGCGTACCCGCTGAGTTCCACCGGGCACGCCGGAAGCCCCGCGATGGCGGGGCTTGGCGTGGTCGGTTGGGAGGAGGACGCGGCGTCCTCCCCCTTTCCGGTCGTCGCGTCCAACTCGAGCACGGGACAAACGTCCGCGGCCTCGAAGGACGGGTTGGTATAGCCGTAGTCGGCCAGGATCTCCCAGGGGGCGCTGTTCTCGCCGGCGAAGGCCGTGACCGCGGCGCAGGCGGCAGCCGCGTCGGCCGCGTCGGCGTCGGCTGTGTAGGCCTCCAGCCAGACTTGGCTCACCTCGTCATAGACGCTGTCGGGGAACTCCTCGGCGAGCGTGGCGATCTCGGCGGCGGCGGTGTCGGCGTCGGCCTGGTAGCCCGCGATGAGGGCCAGGCGGAAACGGCTGAAGCTGCGCAACTCGGCCAGTTCGTCGTTACGCACCCAGCACTTGATCAGCGCGTCGTCGGTGGCGGCGCGGGTGTAGAGCGCCTGGGCCGCCTCGAAGCCGTTCTCCGGCGCATCCAGGAACGCGCGGTTGGCGTCGAGCACGGTGTGATAGAGACATTCGCTGGCGCTGTAGGATTTCTCCACCAGCGCATAGGGCGTACCGGCGACGCTGGCCCAGATTTCGGTGCGGCTGCGCTGGGGGCCGGCCCCGACGCTGCCGTAGATGCCGCCTTCCAACACCAGTTCTTCGCCCTGGCCGGATTCCAGCCGCTCGGCAAGAGCGATCTCGGCGTAGGCCATGGTGATGGTGCCTTCGGTCCAGTCGGCCCAGGCCGAGCCGTCCCAACTGCGGACGTTGATGGTGTCAAAGCAGGTGCTGGCCCCGCAGGTCGTGTCCACCCACGCGACGTCCGGCTGTTCGTCGGCGTTGATGTCCTCGGTCGCCAGGAGGCGGACTTCACCGGCGGCGCGGGCGCGATAGGCCAGCGTGTAGACGTCCGGCCCGCTGTTGAAGATGGCGAGGTCACCTTCCACAAAGATTTGCTCGTAGCTGGGGT
>CAYJQA010000127.1:1838-11078 GCA_964372065.1 uncultured Litorilinea sp. | reverse complement strand
TCGCCACGGGCGACGCCACAGCGTGCCACGTTGCCCCGCCGTCCTCGGTCAGCGCCAACGCGCCGTCGCCGTCGGCGGCCAGCCACGTATTCGACGTCGCCCGCGCTACCAGCGGCGGCGTGCGCAGCGGGAGGTCGGCCGTCTCCCAGTGTGCGCCCCCGTCGCGGCTCACCGCCGGGCCACCCAGATACATCCCGGCGACCATCAGGCCATGTTCGGCCGCCACCAACGTGAGGACCGGCTCGGTCAGCGTCGCCTGCACTTCCCATTTGTCGGCCCCGGCCGCGCGCCGATGCACACCGAGGTCGCTGCTTGCCCACACGACCCCGTCGCCGGTACACGCCAGGGCATTGATTTGCGCGTCGCCCAGACCGTCTGACCACGGCGACCACGACGCGCCGCCGTCGACCGAACGATACACACCCGCGCCCTCCAGAGCGGCATAGAGTGTCTGGTCCTCCGCACAATACGGCGAAGCAGCCAACGATTGCACCGGCGCATCGGCCAGACCCACACCCGATTCGCGCCAGGCGCGGCCGCCGTTGCGCGACCGGTACAGCCCGCCGCCCGCCGTCCCAGCCCACACCAACTGGCTCGCGGCGAAGTCCGGCGCGCAGACCAGGCAGAGGGCATCGTTGTCCAGCAGGCCAAAGTCGCAGTTCTCCCACGACGCGCCGCCGTCCAGCGTGCGAAAGATGCCCGCAGGTGTCCCCACGAACAGCGTCGCGTCCTCATCGAAAGCGGGCGACGCGGCCAGCACGGTGCCGATCCCCAGCCCGGCCCACGCGCTTGTCTCCGCCCAGCTCGCGCCGTTATCTTCGCTCCGGAAGAGACGGCCGGACGCCGTAGCCGCCCATGCCACCGCCGCGGCGCTAACGCCGCCCCCAAACTCCACCGCCACGACGCTCGGATCGCTCAGCCCGTGCGTCGTGAGCCGCCAGCACGGGTCGTCGCTACGCCAGCGCAGCGCACCGGCCCGGCTCGCCGCCAAGGCAAAGGCGATCCCCTGCGCGTCATGGCGCACCGCCGTCGCGGAGACTGTGCCGCCCATCCATCGCCCCACCGCCTGCCAGCTTTGCGTGACCGCTTGCGACGTCGTCGTCATGGCTTGAAATCTACTTCCTTGTTGCGGTTAAGGCGCGGCTTGTGTACCAGTACATCCGTCGTCAGCGCCATCAGCGCGCCGCTCACGCCGATCTGCAAGGCCGTCTGCACGACCTTCACCGGGTCGATGATGCCTGCCTGCCAGGCGTCGGTCAGCGTCTCGGCCAACACATCGTACGCGATGCCCGGTTTGCTGCCGGACACCGCCGCCAGCACAGGCGACGGCTCGACGCCGGCGTTCTCCACAATCGCGGCCATGGGCGCGGCCAGCGCATGGGCGAGGATCGCCGCGCCCGCGGCTTCGTCGTCGGCCAGCGCCAGCTCGGCGATGGCCCGGCGGCAGGCCAGCAGCGCGGCCCCGCCCCCCGGCACAATACCCGCCTGCATCCCCAAGCGCACGACGTGCACCGCCTCCTCAACCCGCTCCTTCAGATAGTCGCGCTCGGTCTCGGTCGCCCCGCCGACCTCCAGGAGCGCCACACCGCCCTGCAGCTTGCCCGACCGTTCCACCAAACGGTTACGGTCGCGCCCATACGCCGCCGTCGGGATGCGGCTCCGCAATTCCTGGCTGCGCTGGCGGATGGCGGCGGGGCGACCCTTGCCGCCCGTCAGCGTGAAGCCCGACCGGATCGCCTGCACCTCGGCGGCCTGTCCCAAGTCGGCCAGCGTCGCCTTGGCGATGCGGTCGCCCGCTTCGGCGTAGAACACGCGGCCGCCGGTCATGACCGCGAGGTCGGTCAGCACATCGCTCTTTTCCGGCCCCAGACCGGGCGCTTTTATGGCCAGAGTCGGCAGCGCCCCGCGCGCCTTGTTGGTCACCAGCACGTTGAGCGCGTCACCCGCGATGCTGGTCGCGATGACCACCAGGCCGCGCTTGCCGTCGCCGGCCTGGTGCACTTGCTCGAGCACGGGCACGAGATCGACGGCGCTGGTGAGTTGGTGACTGGTGAACAGGATGTACGGATCCTTGACAATCGCCGTGCCGCCGTCCGTGGTGAAGGATGAGGATGCCCAGCCCTGGTTCCAGAAGGTCCCGTTGATGTACTGCACGGCATGGCCGCGGCCATAGTGGGAGCGCACCTGCACCGCGCCATACGGACCCACCACGTCGAAGGCCTCTTCCACATGCTTGCCCAACACATCGTCGCCAATGATGCTGGTCGCCAGCCCGCGGATCTGGGCAGGCGTCTCCAGCGGCCGCGCTTGCCGTTCCAGATCACACAGCGCCGCCGCCAGGGCCCGCTCGATCCCGCGGCGCAGCCGCATGGGGTTATGTCCCGCAGTCACGTAGCGGTCCGCCTCGTTGATCACCGCGCACGCCAAGATGACGGCCGTCGTCGCGCCGTCGCCAACCGCTTCCTCCACTTGCCATGCGATATGCCGGGCCAGCAGCGCCCCCATGGACTCGAAGCGGCTGGGCAGGCCGGTGAACCGGCGCGCGATCGTCGCGCCGTCGTTGAGCAGTTCGGGCGCGCGGCGTGAGTTGTCGCGCGTGAATGCAACGAGCCGCCCACGCGGCCCCAATGCCACCACCATCGCGCCGGCCAGTTGGTTGAAACCGGCGCGCAGCGCACGCCGCGCCTGTGGGTCAAACGCCAAACGAGTATGGGTCATGCAGTCAGCCTTTACAACGATGACGCCCCCGCGCGGGGACAACCGCGATCCTGGCGCCATTATACCGACGGTGTTAGCCTAGACAAACTCTATTGGCCCTTGACGCGCCATGTGCAACACGCGTCACTCCCGGCCGCCAATGGACATTGCGCAGACCGTCTACTATAATGGTACCGCACAGACAAGCGGCGCACGTCCGCTGTAGTCAAGGTGGGGCCGATCCGGATTGGCCGATGACCACCAAGCCACACAGACAGCGTACCAACGCCCAAACCGTACACCAGAAAGGAACCTAGCACTATGTCGTTTGAGGCCAAAGTGAGCGAGCTCGGCTACAAGCTGGCCGTCGTTGACCTGAATATGGGTCGCATCATGGGGGCCGTGCGTGTCGGCAACCTTGTCTTCACCTCCGGCCAGGTCTCCCGCTTTGGCGATCAGTCCATTGTGGGAAAAGTCGGGACCGACCTCACGGTGGAACAGGGTTATGAAGGCGCCAAGTTGTGCGCGCTGGGCTGTCTGCAGGCCGTCAAGAGCATCACCGGCAGCCTCGACAACGTCGTCCGCGTCGTCAAGGTGCTGGGGATGGTGAACGTTGCGCCCGGCTTCAACAACACGCCCGCCGTCGTTCACGGCGTGAGCGACCTCTACCTCGAGGTCTTCGGCGAGGCCGGTCGGCACGCGCGCAGCGCGGTCGGCATGCAGATCCCCGGCGACTTCGCCGTCGAGGTCGAGACCATTTTCGAAGTCAAGTAACGTACCGCTGCCGCTGCTCCGGCGCAGGCTCATACCTCAGTGGCAGCCACGGCCAAACGTGGCTGTCGCTTTTCTTCTGGGACTAATCGGGAGGAACGATCATGTCAAACCTGGTGACTCCGCCCGCCCCGCTCTACGTCGCATCTGCCTTTACCGCCCAGGGCGGCTTCACCGACGGCATTGAAGGCCCCGGCTGCGACGCGGCAGGCAATCTCTACGTCGTCAACTTCGCCCGTCAAAACACCATCGGCAAGGTGACACCTGCCGGCGATTGCAGCATCTTTCTCGAGCTGCCCAACGGTAGCTGCGGCAATGGTATCCGCTTCGACAGCCGCGGCGACATGTTCATTGCCGACTACACCAGTCACAATGTCCTGCGCGTGGACATGGTCGCCTGCGCCGGGGCGACCTCCCTCGCCGCGCGCAACGCCACGATCAGCGTCCATGCCCATGAGGCGGCTATGCATCAGCCCAACGACATCGCGATCATGGCGAACGACACCCTCTTTGCCAGCGACCCCAAGTGGTCGGAAGGCTGGGGCCAGCTCTGGCGCATCGACCGCGATGGGACCGTCACCCGCCTGGAATCGCCCATGGGCACCACCAACGGCGTCGAAGTGTCCCCCGATGAACATACGCTGTATGTCAACGAGACGGTCCAGCGCAATGTCTGGGCCTACGATCTGTCGCCCGCCGGTGCGATCAGCGACAAACGTCTGGTGATCCAGTTCCCCGACTTCGCTATGGACGGCATGCGTTGCGATGTCGCCGGGAATCTCTATATAACTCGCTGGGGCAAGGGAACGGTGGCCAAGCTCGCGCCTGACGGAACCATTCTGCAGGAAATCCGGTTGGGCGGGGCCAAATGCACCAACATCGCGTTCGGCGGACCCGACGGCTGCACAGCCTACGTGACCGTTGCCGACCTGGGCCGTGTCGAGACGTTCCGGGTGGAAGCGCCCGGACGCGAATGGCAGTTGGCGCGGCGGCACGCCTAATCTCTAGTCCTAGCTACTCTGTCAGGGGTGTTCAAGTGAGCTTCTTTAGCGGTAAGGTAGCAATCGTCACCGGCGGCGCCCACGGCATCGGCCGCGCCACCGCCAAACTACTGGCGTCCAGCGGCGCCCAGGTCGTCATCGCCGACATCAACGACGCCAACGGCGCCACCGTGCAGGCCGAAATCGAATCGCACGGCGGCGCTGCCCTCTATCTCCACACCGACATCGGCCAACATGCCGCCATCCGCGCCTGCGTGGAACAAACGCTGGCCCATTGGGGCAGGCTCGATTTCGTCGTCAACAACGCCTATTGGTCACAGCACGGCACCGTCGAGGAGTTGAGCGAAGAAGACTGGGATCGCTCCATGGATATCATGCTCAAAGCGATCTACCTCTTCGGCAAATACGCCTTCCCCGCCATGCGCGCAGTCGGCGGCGGCGCGATGGTCAACCTGGCATCCGTCCACAGCTTTGCCGCCGCGCGCGGGTACGGGGTCTACGCCGCGGCCAAGGCCGCTGTGATCAACCTTTCGCGTGGCATGGCGCTCGACTACGGCAAGGACAATATCCGTGTCAACGCCGTCTGTCCGGGCTGGGTGATCACCGATGACCACCCGGCGCCCACCGAATTCCAGCGCCGCGCAGCGTCCATCTATGCGCTGGGCCGCACCGGCGTGCCGGACGACATCGCCAAGGTCATCCGGTTCCTGCTGTCGGATGACGCCGCCTTCGTGACGGGCGCTTCACTGCTCGCCGACGGCGGTTTGATGGCCCAATTGCCCGACTCCGCCGCCAATATCACGGCTGACTATGTGCTGGCCCACCTGAAGCAAGACGAGTAGATCGGTAATCACGCAGGGGAGCCGGACGGCTCCCCTGCGCAGTTTGGCGCAACGGCAGCGCCAGACTGCGCGGGCGTGGTCGGCGGGTTGAGCCACATCCAGATCGCCACCACCGTTAACGGAATACTGCCCACCAGCCCAAATGGGGCCGGTCCCAACAGCAGGCTGTAGTCGCCCTGGGCGAACAGAATGGCCAGCGCGGCAATGCCGTTGATCGCACCGTGCCCAATCACTGCGGGCCAAACGCTGCCGCCGCGTAGCGTGAGCCAGCCGAGCACCGTCCCCGCCGTTAAGGTGAACCACACGAAGGTCAGCATCCCTAACCACGGCGCGCCGGGGTAGTCCAGCCCATAATTGTGCCCCAACGCCAAGATGGGCCAGTGCCACGTCCCCCAGATCAGCCCCATCCAGAGCATCGCCCGCCGCCAACCCAGCACCATCAGCTTAGGTTGCAGATAGGCGCGCCAGCCGAACTCCTCGCCAAACGTGGGCAGGGCGTTAAGCAGCGGCGCGAGCAACATCCCCACCAGCGCCTGGATGCCCGCGGTTTGCAACGGAGAAAACGGGGGCCGTTGACCGGTCTGCGCGGCGGCTTGGTCCAGCAACGCCTTCACCTGCCCCAACTCAGGGTCATAATGCCGGGGAAACATCAGAAAATAGACGATGCCCCCGGCGACCGTCAGGATCCCAGGCAGGAACCACGCGCCTAGCCACGCGGGCCACCCGGCGCGCAAGCGCGGTCGCAGCTTAAGATCGCGCCACCCCTCGCGCGTGACCAGCCGCGTCAAAATGTGAGCGTACATGGGCGCAGCCATGTAGCCGACAACGACGATGGCCATGGACGCCAGGGCGGGGATCACGGTGACATCACCGCTCAACCCGCCGGACAGCGCCAGATAACCGGCTGTCGCGCCGGCAAAGGCATACGCAATCACGCAGAAGATAATCACCCTACGCAAGTCAAGTTGGCCGCTCATGGCGAACCTCCGTACACACTTCTTAGCCGGCGGCGACGAGGGGGATAAAGAGCGGCCCCCCTCGCCGCCGCCGCACCGCCTAATTGCTCTTGTCGAAGGCGACCATGAAGTCGGCCACCTTTTGGACAATGATGTCGAGCATCGCCTTACCTTCAGCCGCGGTGGCCGCCGCGGGGTTATCCGTATACCCGACGCTGACGCCCCATGTCCCGTGCCGCTGCACCGTGCCGCCAACCAGATCCTTGGAGAAGATGCCGGCGCGCTGGCCCGACTGGTCCACGATCTGACCGATCCCCTCCTGATTGACCAGCTCCGGACGGATCGCCATCACCATGGCGGTCTCGAAGCGTCCCGCATGGCCCGGAATCAGACCGGCGGCCATGATGCCTTGCTCCACGATCGCGGGCCGGCCAATGTCCCAGTACGCCGCCGTGGCAATCGCCACGTCAAAGCCCAGCCGATTCACAAAATCCAGCCCCACCACTGCATTCGAGTCCGTGTTGCCGCCGTGACCGTTGAGCACCATCAGCTTGCGAAAGCCACTCAGGTACAGCCCTTCCAGTACATCGTTCACCGCCGCCATGTAGTTGGGTGCGGCCAGCGACAGCACGCCCGCAAAGGGGCGATGATGGTGCGAGTTGGCGTAGCTCATCACCGGCGCGATTACAACCTGCGCCCGCCCGGCCGCCGCCTCCGCTGCACGCCGCGCCACAGTCCCGCATAGCAGCGTATCGGTCACCACCGGCAGATGGGGGCCGTGTTGTTCGATGGACGCCGTAGGCAACACCGCTACCGCATGAGGAGCAATCGCCTTGATTTGCTCGCGCGTCATCTCCTCCAGAAGCACTGTCATTCGGTCCTCTCCTAACTGAGAATAGTGAAAAGTGTAACGTGTATGCAGCCGCGAGATTAGGCCGTCACGGCGACGGCTTCGACGCGCCGTACCGTGCTGTGGCCGTCCTGCACCACCGCGTAGATTTGGGCGAACTCCGCGGAACCGTCGTCGGCCACCACGTCGAGCGTCGCACCCGGCTCGCAGATCGGCTGGGCATCGTCCGGATAGACCCGATGCAGCGCCTGTTTGCTGCAACCATAATACGTGACTTCGCCGCTGGGCCGGGCATACCGGTAGACGTGGCGCGGTGGGTCCACAAACGTGTATTCCACGCGATAACGCGCCAGCGCGTCTTCGTCCAGTTCGATCCCCAGACCCGGCGCTTCCGGCACACGCATAAAGCCGCCGCGCAACTCGATGGGCTGCGCCAACAGTTGCGACTCCCAGATGTTCATGCACGTGATCGCGGGCCATTTGGCCTGTAGCATCACTGCGCCCAAGTGCGCGGCCCACGCGGTCGTGATCCCCGTGCCCACCAGTTGCAGCCAAAACGGCTTGTTGGCCTGCTCCAATAGGAGCGCCTGCCGCTGAATGGCGCTCGCCCCGGCGCAGACGACGAAACCGTCGCACACGTCGTCGGCGAGGGCGGTCATGATGGGCGGGCTGCCGTAGTGCATCGCCACGGGCCGGTCAATCCGCTGCCGGATCTGCGCGTTGCCCGCCACATCCTCCTGCGGGATGGGGCTTTCAAACATGGCGACCTGGTCATACTGCTCCAGCGTGCTCAGAAACTTGACCGCATTAGCCGAATTATCCAGCGTCGCGTTGAAATCTAGGTCCAACACAAACTGGGGCGGCACCGCGGCAAAGACCGCCTGGAGCGCCGCGTGCAGGTCGTACCACGTGCGCGCCTTGAGCTTGGCCGACATATAGCCTTGGCGCACAGCTTCGGCACATTGCTCCGCCCAGTCCGCCGGCGGCATGTCCATCGCCCACCAGGAGATCGGGCACCAGTCGCGCACCTTGTTACCCAGTAGCCGGTAGGCCGGCGTCTCCAGCGCCTTGCCGACTACATCAAACAGCGCCATCTGCACGCCCGCGCCCAGATCGTCGCGCCACATGATCTCAGTCGGATTGCGCCCGATGACCTGCTTCTCGACGTTGGCAGGGACCTTCGCCCAGGTGTAGTTGGGGATTGTCTCGCCATATCCGACCAGTCCGTTGTCCAACGTCACTTTGCAGATCTGGGTGATGCGCCAGTGGGGCACCCAATACTGCATGTGTTGGTTTGTTTGGGGCGTGAAGGGAACGTCAAGATGGAGAAACTCAATCTGTGTGACTTGCATTTCCTACTCCGTGGGATGGGGATGGGTGGGCAAGCGAGTCGACGTCGGCGGCGATGGCGTTGTCAGGATGGGGCATGAGGTGAGTTGTCCTTTATGCCCCAACCCCGTAGAATCTTACCATACCGTTGCCGGACCGCAACGCCGCGCCTGCCTTGCGAGCGCTTGGTGAGCGGTCCCATCTCCCTGCCCGTGCTGCTCGCCCCAAGAAAGACGTGCGTACCATGACTCTCAAAGTCCATATCCTTACGCGCATTAGCCATCCCAGCATCGACGCCCTGCGCAACCTCCTCCCGCCGTCCGTCGAGATCACCGGCGCCGACGATGTGCCCACCCCGGGTGATTTCCATATCCTGGTGACCGGCTTCCCGACCAAGGAACAGGTGGAGGCCAGCCCCCATCTGCGCGCCGTCATCGCGCCCTTCGCCGGTGCGCCCAAGGAGGCCATCGAGTTGCTGCGCGACTATCCGCAGATCACGCTGCACAGTATCCACTATAACGTTGCCCCCACTGCCGAGATGGCGATCGGGCTGATGTTGGCCGCGGCCAAGTTCATGCTTCCCATGGACCGCGACCTGCGCCGCCATGACTGGCGAGCGCGCTATGAGCAGACGCCGGCGCTCATCCTGCATGGGCGAACCGCCGCCATCCTAGGCTACGGGCGTATCGGCCAGCGCATCGGGCGCGTCTGTCACGCCCTCGACATGCACGTGATCGGCATCCGCCGGCATGCCGCCGAACCCGACCCGGAGCGCACGCTCGACGAGTTCGTGG
>CAYJQA010000127.1:0-1828 GCA_964372065.1 uncultured Litorilinea sp. | reverse complement strand
CCCGGACCGACGTGCTGCTGGTCGCCGTGCCCTTGACCCAGGAAACCGAGGGGATGATCGGCGCGGCGGAACTGGCGCAACTGCCCCACGAAGCGATTGTCGTCAACGTCGGGCGCGCCCGCGTGGTTGACGAAGCCGCGCTCTACCATGCCCTGTGCGACCGGACGATCCTCGCCGCCGGGCTGGATGTGTGGTACCACTACCCCATGCGTGACGAAGACCGCGGCCACACCCCGCCGTCCCGCTACCCCTATCACGAACTGGACAACGTGGTTATGAGTCCACATCGCGGCGGCTGGATCACGGCTGCCGAGGAGTCCCGTGTAACCGAACTCGCGACCCTGTTGCGCGCCGCGGCCGAGGGCCGCCCCATCCCCAGCGAAGTGAATAAAGAACTCGGCTATTAGGCCACCCTATCTTGCTCCCACCCAGAGAGGAACCGTTATGAGCGCCACCCTTCAGCATACGCCATCGTCAGTCCTGCGCATGGGTATTGGTCGCGCCGACATCACGCCCCCGGTCGGCATCTATCATCCCATGTGGGGCGCGGCGCGCCATCACCGGGCCACGGGCGTCCATCGCCCGTTGGTAGCCGATGTCGTCTGCTTTGCGCCCGCTGGCGGCGACGGCGGCGGTTGGGTACAGGTGCAGTTGGATATGGTGGGCCTCGCCGCCGGCCTCTACGGCGACCTGCAGGCCGCGGTGGCCGCGGCGGCGGGCATTCCCACCGAGCAGGTTATCCTCGCCTGCTCGCACACCCATTCGGGCGGGCTGTTCTCGCCCGACCGTGTGGCGCTGCCCGGCGGCGAGTTGATCGGCCCCTACCTTGCGGAAGTGCGCGCCAGGGTCGTCGCCGCCACGCAGGCCGCCGTCGCCGACCTGCGCCCCGCTACTCTGACCTATGCCCAGGGACGTTGCAGCCTGGCCGGGAACCGCGACTATTGGGATGCGGACCGCGGCATCTATGCGTGTGGCTACAACCCCGACGCGCCGGCGGACGACACCGTGCTGGTCATCCGCGCGACCGGCGACGACGGCGCGCTGCGCGCCGTGCTGGTCAACTACGCCTGCCACCCCACCACGCTGGCTTGGGAGAACACGCTCATCAGCCCGGATTACGTCGGCAGCCTGCGTGAGACGGTCGAACAGGCCGCCGTCGCGCCCTGCATCTTCACGCTGGGCGCGTGCGGCGATCTCGGTCCGCGCCAGGGCTTTGTCGGCGACACCCGTATCGCCGACGCCAACGGACGCCAACTCGGCTATGCCGTGCTCTCGGCCCTGACGGCCATGGACCCGCCCGGCCAGGACTTCGTCTATCGCGGCCCGGTCGTCTCCGGCGCGACATTGGGCGCGTGGGGCCATGTCGCCACTTCGACGGCCGCGGCCACCGCGACCGGGGGGACCTATCAGGTTGACCTGCCCCAAAAGCCACGTCCCGACGCTGCCAAGCTGGCCCAGGAAATGGCGGACTTCCTGGCGCAGCAGGCCGCGGCCGACGCCCGCGGCGACGCCCTCGCGGCGCGTGACTTCGGGGCACGCGCCGAGCGCGCCCGCCGCTGGTTGGGCCGGCTCGCCAACCTGCCCGCCGGGCCGAACTATCCCTATCACTTCACGGTGCGCCGCCAGGGTGACGCCCTATGGGTCAGTCTCGGCGGCGAACCGTACAACGTGATCCAGACCACGCTGCGGGCGCGCTTCCCCGACCATCCCATCGTCCTGACCGTCTTGGCGGGCGAATCGGGCATCGCCTACATGCTCCCCGCCGACCGTTACGGTGTCGGCCTCTACCAAGAAGAACCGTCGATCCTTGCCGCGGGATGCTTGGAAA
>CAYJQA010000126.1:0-11100 GCA_964372065.1 uncultured Litorilinea sp. | reverse complement strand
GCCCACGGAAGCGGCCTACGACGCGGTGATCCGCGGCCTGGAGCCGGGCGTGACGTTCTTCAGTCTGCACCCCAACATGCCGGGCGACATCGAGGTGATTGACCCGCGCAGCGCGGCCTGGCGTATCTTTGAGTATCGCTATTTCCAATCCACCCATCTGGCTAACCTGTTGGCGCAAGAGGACATCCACCCCATCGGCTTCCGGGCGATCTATGACCTGGTGCGCCGGGAGCGCGCCGCCACATCCACCGCAGAGGACCATGCATGACATCTCCGCGTCTGACCCATGTGTGGGTCGAAGTGCCGTTCTTCTCCGATTCGCTGTCGCTGCTGCCGCCGGACGTGACCACGCTGCTGCCCGCGCCGGGCAGCGCCGATCCCATCGCCAACGCGGGGACGGCGCAGGCGATCCTGGCTTCCTCGTCGGTGCGCTATAACGATGCCTTGTTCAAGCGGCTGCCTAACCTGCGCATGGTGCAGCGGACGGGGATCGGCGTGGACAATGTGGACGTGGACGCGGCGACGGCTAACGGCGTCGTCGTCTGTAACACGCCGGACGGCCCGACCGAATCCACCGCGGAGCATACGGTGGCGATGCTGTTGAACCTGGCTAAGCGCATCAAGCAAGGTAACGACAATCTGGCCGCGGGCAAGTTTGGCCCGCGCAGCGGGACGCTGGTGGGCGTGGAGGTGCGTGGGCGCACGCTGGGGCTGATCGGGCTGGGACGGATTGGCCGGCGCGTGGCGCATATTTGCCGGGAAGGCTTTGAGATGCGGGTCATCGGGTATGACCCATACGTCTCCGCCGAGCAGGCCGCAGGGATGGGGATCGAGATGCTGGGGCTGGACGACGTGGTGCGCCAGGCGGACTTCCTCAGCCTGCACATTCCCGCCACCAAAGAGACGACCCGCCTGATGGACCAGACGCGCTTGGCCCTGATGAAGCAGGGCGCGTTCCTGCTAAACCTGGCGCGCGGTCCGCTGGTGGACCCGGACGCGCTGGTCGCAGCGATTGACTCCGGCCATCTGGCGGGCGCGGGCGTGGATGTCTTTGACCCGGAGCCGCCGGGGGTGGATTCCATCCTGCGCAACCATCCGCTGATCGTGGCGACGCCGCACGGCGCATCGCTGACGGTGGAAGGCCGCGTCCGCATCGAGCGTATGGCGGTGGAGCGCGTGCTGGCGTTCTTCCGCGGCGAACGGCCCGCCGACCTGGTGAACCCAGAGGTCTATACCGCCGGGACGCTGCGCGACTGAGCGATTAGTCGCCACAACTGAATCCGATCGCGTTGGCCCCTCACCTTGCCGGTGAGGGGCTTTTGCGCGCCCCGGAAGGGCGCGCAGGGTGGGAGAAAAGGGAGAACCTCACGCCAAGACGCTAAGGAAGAAGAGGCAAAGGCAATGGGATATGTGAAGGCAGGGTATGCAATTGAATTGGCGAAGAAGCCGAGAAGATCACGGAAAACAGTAACTTTTCATAATGTTGTCCGTCATCAATGGCAAGATGTGTCGCACTCCGCGGCTCAATAGAAACGACAATTGCCAACTCTGATGGCATGTCTTGCACTGAACAGGGAGGACATTAGATTACACCTATGTTGACGACGAACACTTCCGGGGAAGGCGACGCCATGCGCCGCCCGCCCGCTAAGTTTGTGGCGAAGCTGGTCGCAGGCGGTGCGCAGACAACGTACCTGCTGCACTTTCCCGCGCCCGCAGAGGGCGATGTCGCGTTTTGTGACCGGGCCAAGCTGGTGCTGGGCGACGGGTCGGTGCTGGAGTTGGGCGTCGTGTGCGCCCCGACGCAAACGACCTGGCGGACCGACCATACCCTCACGCTGGCCGAGGGCGTGCCGGTCGCGCCGGACGGCCAAGAGGCATCGTTGGTCTGGGGCCTCTATACGTTGACGCCCGAAGTGGTGGACGGCGAACTGGTCGCGGTGGCCGCCGCGCCCGCGGTAACGCTGACCAAGGTGGAGCCGGTGGCCGATTCGCCGCTGGAACTGCTGGTCGGCGTGGAGATCCGCGACCTGCCGGCCGGGCAGCGCGTGCGCGTCGACGGCGGCGCGGGCGACCTGCAATGGTGGACGCCGCCCGCGGCCGGACAAGGCGAGGGCGTGACCTACCGCATCGAGTTGATCTTTGCTTATTCCAAGCCGGGCAAGTATGGGCTGGCCGTGGACGTGGTGGACGCCGACGGTTACTTGCTGCACCGCGCCGCGGAACAGACGGCGACGATCGAGCCGCCCATTGCCGACCCGGCGACGGTCGATCAGTCCGGCCAGACGCAAGACGCGCAGACGGCTATCACCGCACCCGCCGAGGTGGTTGCGGCGGCGCTGCCCGCGTGGATGCCCTTCCGCTATGCCCGGCCCATGTGGGCGTGGGCGCGCACCTACACCCAGGCCGGCGGCACGGTCGTGTCGCGGTCCTTGTCGCTGGGGACCTATTTGGCGATCCGCCAGGAAGTGATGGTCGGGTCGACCCTGTGGTATCAGACCGGCGCCTATGACTGGATCCCCGCCAGCAGTGTGTCGTTCATCACCACGTCCGAATTGCGTGGCGTGGTTCTCTCCGGGACCAAGCCTGACCCCGAACCCGAACCTGAACCTGAACCGGAGCCGGACCCCGACGAACTGGGGCGCGGCGTGGTGACGGCGAACGTGCTGAACGTACGCAGCGGCCCCGGCACGCAGTATGCGGTCGTGGACCAACTGCGGCTGAACACGCAGGTGGTCATCTATGAAAAGACCGTGAGCGCGGGCGCGACCTGGTATCGCATCGGCACCGGGCGGTGGGTGCATTCCGGCTGGATCCGGTTGACCGACACCAACGAGCCGGACCCGGAGCCGACGCGGCGCGGCGTTGTGACCGCCGACGTGCTCAATGTGCGGGCGCGTCCCGGCGTTGCCCCCGACAACCCGCCGGTGGACCGGTTGGTGCGCGGGACGGCAGTCTTCCTCTATGAGGAGGCGGCGGCAGGCGGCGCGACCTGGTATCGCATCGGCATTGGGCGGTGGGTGCACGGCGCTTGGATCCGGATTGTGACGACCAGCGCCGACGAGCAGCCCGCCGACTGTGATCCCCTCCACCTGGCGCGCCAAGAGGCGGCTGCGCTGCCGGTGGGCTGGGTGGTCTCCACCTCGCTCAACGTGCGCGCGGAGCCGAGCACGACGGCGGCGATCGTGGGCGAGGTCCATCACAATCAGAGCCTCAACATCCTGGAAGAGCGGACCGTCGCCGGGCAGAAGTGGTATCGCATCGGCGCGGACCGCTGGGTCTATGGCGCGAACGTGGGCGTGGCGCGCTTGAAGGCGCGGCCGGCTTCCATTCGCGCCAATGAGCGCTGGGTGGGGGTTAACCTGAGCCAACAGACGGTTGTGGCCTATGAAGGCGACACGCCGGTCTTTGCGGCGCTGTGTGCGACCGGTATGTCGCGCACGCCCACGGTGCAGGGTGTCTTCCGCACTTGGCTGCGCTTGGTCTCGCGCAAGATGGTGGGCGGCTCGGCGGCGACCGGCGGCTACTACTATCTGGAAGAAGTGCCGTGGACCTGCTATTTCTACAGCGGCTATGCGCTGCACGGCGCGTACTGGCACGATGCCTTTGGCCGCCCGCGCAGTCACGGCTGTGTGAACCTCAGCCTCTACGACTCGTGGTGGATCTTCAAGTGGAGCGAGGCCGGTGGGGCGAATAGCCCGGCCGTCTACGTCTACTGGTCGTAACGCCGGTGTGACGTGAGGCCGTGCGCCGCACAGTGACACAGGGAGAAACGAACGGGACACCCAACCGGGTGTCCCGTTCGTCGCGCATGGGGAAGCGGGTAAGGTGAGCCGGATCAGTGCGGGCGCAGACGTCCCGTTAGTGGGGCAGACGGGCGAGGACGGCTGCGGCGATCGACGGCCACGACGATGACGGTGATGAGGATGGCGGCGGCCAAGAGCACAACGGCCATCCACACTTGGTTGAGCAGGTCCGGCGCGAAGATGAGAATCAAGCCGAGCAAGAGCATCATCAACCCCGACAACAGCTTGAGCACACGGCCCTCGTTTTCGGAGAGCTTGTGGGCGCCAAGGCGCATGCTGAAGAGCACGACGATGAGCAGCAGCGGCAGGACGTAGATGATGTTGTAGGCCGCCAGATAAAGGTAGTAGGCGCTGGTCGGCAGGTCGTGTAGGGTCAATACACGGTTGTAGACCATGGGGAAGCCCGCGGTGCAGAGCAACTCATAGGAGTTGGCCGCAATCGCCAGGACCGCGGTCGAGGCGAGCATGGTGGGCAGGCTGCCCGCGCGCGCCAGATTGCGCATCCGCTGGTAGAGGCCGGGCTTGGCGCTTGCGGGGATAGAGAGCGAGACGCCCTGCTTGAACCAGAAGAAGTCCTTGATGTTGATCAGGGCAATGGCTACCGCGATCAGCCCGGCGATCAGCGTGATTAGCTTGAGCTCGCCGATCCGCAGAAACACGTTGAGCCAAGCCGCCATAAAGACAAAGTAGATTAGCCCGGAGAAGAATACAAAGACCGCGCCGATGAGCAACATGCGTCGCCGGTCGTGTGCGTGGACCATGAGGCTGAGTAGGAAGAGCAGCACGAAGAAGGCGCACGGGTTGAACGCATCCAGCCCGGCCAGGACGACCGTGAAGAGCGGCAGCGACATCTGTTGGGCGTCGATCGCGCCGACCAAAGGCAGCGTTATGGTGGACGCTGCGGCGGCCTCCGCCAACGCCAATTCGGCGGGGGCCGCTGTCTCCGGTTGGGCGACAGGTTCACCGGGGCTTGCCTGGACGCCGGCGACGGCGGCCTCGTCGACCACGGCGTCACGGCAGGTCAGCAGATTTTCGACCAACGCCGCACCGCTGGTATCCGCGGTGTCATAGCCGGTGACCATCTGCCCGCAATAGAAGAAGGCCGGCACATACATGGCTTCTTTGCCCAACGCTGCGGCCATCGCTACATAGAGCTGGGAGTTGGCGGGGTTATCGGTCAACTCCAGCGCGTGCAGCTTGAGCCACGGATACTGATTGGGCAAGTCCATGACAAACGGATGGGCCTCGCGGCAGTGGGGGCAGGTCCTGGACCAGAAGAAATACAGATTGACCGTGATATTGCCCTGGCCGTCCACGGTGTACCAAGAGACCTGGTCAGGCGGAATTGACTGGGCGTGAACCGGTGACGCCAGCGTGGCCAGAACCAGCAGGGCTGTCAGGAGTGCGACCAGCAGCGCCCAGAGGAGGCGTTGGCGCACAAACAAGCTAGGGTAGTGGAGCACAGTCTGCCTCAAGGCCCACCGGGCAACAGGGCTGTGGCCGGAGGTGTCGCGACGCGCGTGCGATGGCTGCGTACTGTCCCGGAAGCGATTACGGGCCTGGCCCAAGTATAAGAAAAAGACTCTCCATCACGACTAGGCGGATGGAGAGTCTTGGGCCTGGTCAGGTGACTAGGCGGTGCAACTTCAGCGGAGTTCGAGCAGTTCGACCTCAAAGACCAGTGTGGCATTGGCCGGGATGACGCCGCCGGCGCCACGGTCGCCGTAGCCGAGTTGCGGCGGGATGATCAGTTGGCGCTTCCCGCCCACCTTCATCCCCTTGACGCCCAAATCCCACCCGGCGATGACCTGGCCCATGCCCAGGTTGAAGGTGAAGGGTTCGCCGCGGTCCAGGGAACTGTCAAACTTGCCGCCATCCTTCAGCCAGCCCGTGTAATGGACGACAACCAGTTGGCCGTTCTTGGGGCTGGGGCCGTCGCCCACCACAATGTCGGCATAGGTAAGGCCCTGCGCCGTGGTGGTGAAGGCTGCGGCGTCCAGGACGCTCGGCGCGGCGGGTGCGCCCGGCTGCACCGAAACCAGTTCCACATCGAAGATCAGGGTGGCATTGGGCGGAATGACGCCGCCGGCCCCACGGTCGCCGTAGGCCAGGCCGGGCGGGATCACCAGGATGGCCTGCCCGCCTTCATGCATCAGACCGATGCCCTCATCCCAACCGGGGATGACCATGCCCTGACCCAGCGCAAAGCGAATCGGCTCGCCGCGGTCCCGCGAACTGTCGAAGATGGTGTTGTCTTGGAGCCTGCCGACGTAATGCACGGCTACCACATCGCCGGGCTGAGGCTGGGGGCCGCCGCCCAGGACGACTTCGGTGTACTGTAGACCGGTCTCGGTGATCACTGTTTTCTCCGGATCGAGTGGGGTGGGGTTGGCGGCTGCCGGGCCGGTGGGCGCAGCGGCCGGCGCGGCGACCGTCACGACGGCGACCGGCGCGGGGACAGGCGTCGGCTCCGCCGCGTCGCGGCCACAGGCGGCCAGGGTTGCGAGGATCACCACGGCGGACAGCAGGCGTAGGGCGGTCAATGATGGGCGCGACATGGGCGATGACTACTCCTGCGGTTGAAGTTGCTGTGCGGCGCGCGTGCGGTCCGCGCCGGGCCAGGGTCCGGGCGGCTCAACGGGCAGCGCAACCCACTTGTCTTCCTGTTTGAAGAGGCGCAGCCCGCGCGCCTGATAGTTGGCGAGCGCGCCGGGATGGTCCAGCGAGCAAGTGTGGACCCACACGCGCGACGCGCCCAGGTCCCACCCACGCGTGATGGCAAAGGTGAGCAACTGGCCGCCTAGACCCTGCCCGATAAAGGCGGGCAACAAGCCAAAGTAGGCGATCTCGACGCTGCCGTCGGGCTGGGACTCCAACTCGACATAACCGGCGGGTGTGCCGCGGACGTAGGCGACCCAGGTTTCCACGTCGGGGCGGTCGAGCCACTCCATCCAGCGGGCATACGACCACGTGAGCCGGTCGCGCCAGTGCCAATCGCCGCCGACGGCGCTGTAGAGGAAGCGGTTGAACTCCGGGCTGGGCAGTTCGGCGCGCCGAATCTCGGCCTCGGCATGGTTACGCGTGGCCGGGCGCAACTGGGCGCGGTCCGTCATCTCCAGGTGGTAGATGGTGACGAGTGTTTGCTTGATCATGGTCGGCACTCTATCACCGGATGACGGGATTGACCAAACCGGCCCACCGCTGCAAGAGGATGCCCGCCGTCAGCATGAGCGCAAACAGAAGGGTCAGGCGGGCGGTCCCGGCGAGGGCATGGTTGAGGGTGGGGCCGTCAGCGGAGCGGCCCACGACGCGGACGATCTGCACGGCGCGCGGCAGACTCAGCAGGGGCAGGAGCCACCACGGCGAGCCGCCGTAGAGCCAGAGCGGCAGTAGCGACAGATACGCCACGGCCAGCATCGCCGCATATTCCATGCGGGCGGCGCGACGACCGTAGCGCACGGCCAGCGTGAACTTGCCGGCGCGGCGGTCCGTATCCAGGTCACGCAGGTTGTTGACCACGAGGATAGCCGTGATGAGCGTTCCCAGGGGCAGCGCGGCCAGCCCCACGACAGGGGTGATGGTGAGGGCCTGCACAAAGTACGTGCCGCCGACGGCAATGGGGCCGAAGAAGATGAAGACTGCCAAGTCACCCAATCCTAGATAGCCGAAGGGCTTGGGGCCGCCGGTATAGGCCACGGCGGCGGCGATGGAAGCGACGCCGATGGCGAGGATCGGCCAGCCGCCCACGACGATCAGATAGACGCCGATGAGCGCGGCCAGCGCAAAGACGGCAATCATACCGTTGCGGACCTCGGCGGGCGACAGCAGCCCCCCGGCCGTGACGCGCAGCGGGCCGATGCGGTCGGGCGTGTCCGCGCCTTTGAGATGGTCGAAATAGTCGTTGGCGATGTTGCTGCCGATCTGGAGCAGCAGCGCGGCGAGTAGACAGGCCAGCGCCGGGCCGGCGGCAAAGCGTCCATCGGCGACGGCCAGCGCGGTCCCGACCAACACGGGACTGACGGCGGCGGGCAGCGTTTTGGGGCGGGCGGCGAGAATCCAGGCTTGGCGGCGGGTAATGGTCGGCGTGGTCGAGTTGGTCATGGCGGTCGCTTTCGTCGTTTGTTTGCCCATTTTACCCGAATGCGCCTAAGATCACGATATGATGCCCGGCCTGACTCACCTGCACGTCCATTCGCACTACACGCTGCTGGGCGCGACTCCCGCCATTTCCGAACTGGTCCAGATCGCGGCCGGCCAGGGGATGTCCAGCCTGGCGCTGACGGACACCAACGCGCTCTACGGCGCGGTGGCCTTTGCCCAGGCATGCGCGGCCGCGGGCATTCGGCCCATCATCGGCATGACGGTGACGGTCGCCCAGCCGGAAGAGGTGAGCGAAGGGGAGTGGGCGCAGGCGGGCGAAGTGGTGCTCTTGGCGCGCAACGCGGAGGGCTGGCGGTCGCTGTGCCGGCTGTCGTCGGCGATCCAGGGGCGGCCCGATCGGGAAGCGGTGGCCGCGGCGGGCGTGGGCTGGGACTTGCTGCGCGAGCAGCGCGCCGGGCTGCTCTGTCTGGCGGGCGGGCGGCGGAGCTGGTTGGGCCGGGCGCTGGCCGCGGGCAATGCAGCGGCAGCCGCGCGCTATGCCAGCCGTCTGGGCGGTCTCTACGGGGAGGATGTCTGGCTGACCCTGGAACTGCATACGCCTGGCGATACCGCCATCGCCGATGCGACGGTGGAGATCGGCAAACGGTTTGGCCTGCCCGTGGCCGCGGTGCAGCCGGTCTATTACCTGACGACGGCGGACCGGGCGCGGCTGCGCCTGCTCACGGCGCTGGCGCACAACTGCCCGTTGGACGCGGTGGCGGATGCCTGGCTGCCCGACGAAGGCGCGGCCGCAGTGGATCTGCGCTGGCTGTCCCCGGATGAACTGGCCGCGCGCTTCGCTGCTTATCCGCAGGCGCTCCAGGGCGTGGCGGCGATCGCCGCGGCGTGTGGTCCGGCGCTGCCCGATGGCCGTACGATCTGGCCGAAGTTGAGTCTGGGCGACGACGATGCGCCCGATGTGGCGTTGGAACGGCTGGCGTCGGCGGGGCTGGCGGAGCGGTACGCCGACCCGACGCCGGCGATCCGCGACCGGCTGGCCCGCGAACTGGCGGCGATTGGCCGCCACGGCTTTGCGCCGCTGTTTCTGCTGGCGGCAGAGATCACGCGCTATGCCCGCCGCCGCGAGATCCCTTACAACACGCGCGGGAGCGTGGCGAACTCGCTGACCGCCTACTGCGTAGGCATCACCACGGTGGACCCCATCGCCCACGAACTCCTGTTTGAGCGCTTCTTGAACCCGGAGCGGGTCAATCTGCCTGACATTGACCTGGACTTTTGCAGCCGCCGGCGCGACGAAGTGCTGGAGTATGTGCGCGCACGGTTTGGCGCGGAACGCGTGGCGCTGGTGGCGACGATCGCCACGCTGCGGCCCAAGTCGGCGGTGCGCGAGACGGCCAAGGCGTATGGGCTGGACGAGGCCGCGATCGAGGAGTTGACCGGCAAGGTGCGCGACGAGTGGCATCCCGACCCGCGGCGGCGCGGCGCTGCCCCGCTGGAGAAGCTGGTGGCCGACGCCGCGGACCCGCGGCAGGCGGCGCTGCTCCAGGCCGCGTTTGACCTGGTGGGTGCGCCGCATCATGTAAGCATTCATCCCGGCGGCGTGGTGGTGACGCCGGGGCCGGTGACGGACGTCGCGCCGGTGCAGTGGACGCCCAAAGGCTTCCACGTGACGCAGTTCGGCCATGAAGATGTGGAGGCGCTGGGGCTGCCCAAGCTCGATCTGCTGGGCATCCGCGCCCTGACGGTGCTGGCGGACGCGTCCACGCTGGTGCGGCGGCGGGGCGACCCGGCGTTCCGGCTGGCCGCGGCGCCCGCGGATGACCCGGCGACCGGCGACCTGCTGGCGCGGGGCGATACGGTGGGCGTCTTTCAGTGCGAATCGTGGGGCGCGCAGCGGACGCTGCGCCAACTGCGGGCGCGGTCGGTGCGCGACCTGGCTGTGGCCAACGCATTCTTCAAGCCGGGACCGGCCACGGGCGGGATGGCCGACGCGTTTGTCCGTCGCTATCGCGGGGAGGAGGCGGTCGCGTTCCTACACCCGGGGCTCGCGCCGATCCTGGCCCCCACGCAGGGCGTGTTGCTTTTTCAAGAGCAGGTGCTGCGCGTCGCCACGGAGATCGCGGGACTGAACTGGGCCGAGGCGGACCGGCTGCGGCGGGGGATGAGCAAGTTCCGCGCCGAGGAGATGGCCGCGCTCCAACAGCGGTTTACGGAGGGCTGCCGGCGACCGCCGCCCGCCGGGCCGGGCATGACCGCAGGGCAGGCGCAGACGCTGTGGACCCAGGTCATGGCCTTTGCGGGGTATGGCTTCAACCAGGGGCACGCGACGGCCTATGCCGATGTTAGCTATCGGTCGGCCTATCTCAAGGCGCACTGGCCCGCCGAGTTTCTCTGCGCGCGCCTGGCGGACTGGGGCGGGTTTCATCACCAGGCGGTTTATCTGGCGGAGGCGCGGCGGATGGGGCTGACGGTGCGCCCGCCGCACGTCAACTACAGCGGCCATCAGTTCACCCTGCGTTGGGAGGGCGAGCAGCCGGTGCTGTGGATGGGGCTTGGTCAGGTGCGCGACCTGCGGCAGGCATCGGCCAAAGCGATTATGGCGGCGCGGCGTGCGCGCCCCTTTGCCGGCGCGGGCGACCTGGTGGAGCGTGTGCCGCTGATGCAGAAGGAGCGGATGCACTTGATCCAGTGTGGCGCGCTGGACGGGCTAGGCAGCACGCGGGCGGCGCTGCTGGATGCGGCGAGCGCGGCTGCGGAAGGCGCAGGCGGTTTGCAACTGGCGTTTGACTTTGCCGCGACCGCGACCCCGCCGGAAACGCCGGCGCAGCGCATGGCGTGGGAGCAGCGTGTGCTAGGGCTGCCGGTGAGTGTGCATCCCCTGGCAACGGTGACGCCGCCGCCGGGGGCGGTGAGTGTGGCCGCGACGCGGTCCGCCGGCGGTCGCAGTGTGACCGTGGCCGGGGTGCGGCTGCCGGGATGGACCGGCGGCAAGGGGTGGTTCCTGAGCGACGGCGACGACTATGTGGTCGCCATCGGTGACACGGGCGCGGCCAACCCGCGGCCGTGGAAGCCGGTGGTCGTGTCCGGTCGTTGGCGCGTGGACGTGGGGGGCGACGGGTGGCTGGAGATGCCGGGGTGGGCGGCGCTGGACGGTTGTCTTTATTGGGCGCGCAGGTACTAGATAACCGAGGTC
>CAYJQA010000125.1:5704-11123 GCA_964372065.1 uncultured Litorilinea sp. | reverse complement strand
CTTACCCCGCCACATCAATCTGGACCGGCACGACCATAATTTCGCTCAGGTCCACGTTGATCAGGTTGAACGTGCGGACACCGATGGCCCCGAAGAAGTCGATCTGCTTATCCACGAGGTTCGCTTCGTCCAGCGGGTCCAGCACTTCGGTCGCGATGCGGGCGTTGATCTCCTTGGCGACCTTGCCGTATTCGGTCTGCTCACGGAAGTCGCCAAACTGGATAAAGCCCACCGCGTCGCGCACGGCGGTCTCGTCGCTGGGGATGCGCGGCCCCAAATAGAGCTTGACCACGACCGGGCCGTCATAACCCTCGACGGCGACCGTCATCGTGCCGGTGCGCGATTCGGTATCGACCGCGGTCACCGTGCCGCGGCCCTTCACCAGATAGACGTGCGCCTCGCCCACCGTAATGGAGCGGTACTCGTTGGCCACCGCGTTGAGTTGGTCCTTCTGCGCGATGCCCTTGTCGTCCACCTCGATGGCCGCCAGGATCGTCTGGAGGTCCACCGCGTTTTCGGTCACGGTGGGCAGGATCTGGCTCTCCCACAGACCGTCAACATAGGCGACCGCGTCAAACTCCTCGCTTGCGCGCATGGCCTCCACCTGCTCGATGGGCACAATCGTGACGGAGAACGGGATCGCGATCAGAAAAGCCGCCAGCAACAGGAAGCCGATCAGCCACGGAGTGTAGCGTTTCATACTGTGCACACCACCTCACTAAGGGTAGAGACTCGTCCGCCCGACCGCGGGCGAAGCCGCTTCGTTTCGCCGTTCATCGCCGCCGGACGCTGCGCTAAGGCCGCGGGCCGTTGACCAATGCCGCGGCAGTATAATGGTCCGTAAAGAGCACGTTGATCCATGCGCCTTCCAGCGCGCCGCGGATGGCCGCAAACTTGCGCCGCCCCCCGGCGATGCCGACACAGCGATCCACCTGACGCAGTTGCGCCAGCGTCATGCTGATCACCCGCTCGTCCAGCGCCGTCACTACCGGCGTGCCTGCGCCGCTGTAGAAGCGCAGACAGATGTCGCCGACCGCGCCCAGTTGGCACAACTGGTCAATCTCCGCCACCGAGAAGACATTGCCGCTGCTGGCGAGCAGCTTGGACGGCGTCATCGCGCCGATCCCCACCAGCGCCACATTGATCCGGTCGAAATAGTCCACGGTCTGGCGCACAAAGGGGTCGGCCAGCAGGACGTTACGCGCGCCCGCGGAGCCGACTACGCCGGGCGTGGATAGAAAACTAGCCCGGCTGCCAATCAGACTGGCTAGCCGCGTGGTAAGGTGATTGGCGTGCACCTCCGCCGCGGGGTTGCCCATGCCGCCCAAAATCTGCACGACTTGGGACTCGACCGCTTGCGACAGTGGTTGCATGGCATCCACCATCGCCAGCAGCGTCTCACTCCAGGACGAGATGCCGACGATCTCGCCGCGCTGGAGGGTCGTCTCCATGTAGAAGGCCGCCGCCGCGCCTAGATTGCGCACGATCGCCGCCTCGTCGTCGCCAGCGTCACAGTCGACGACGACCACATCCTTCAGGCCATAGCGTGTCTGGAGCGCCGCCTCCAGCGCCGAATAGATACCGGACGGCGGGCTGATCCGGATGCGCACGATCTGCTCGTCCTGGGCGCGCTTGAGCAGGCGCGAGACTGTGGCCTGCGAGAGCGCCAACTGCGCGGCAATTTCCGACTGCCGCCGGCCGTCCTCATAGTAGAGCCGGGCGACCTTGGTCATCAGACGCATTTCTTCGGTGCTTGCCATACCAACCGGGTTTCTCTCTGGGGCGAAAACCCAGGGTGTTCGAGATATGTGCCCGTCGTGCTACTGGGTGTGCATGGCCTGGGCAATGGCCTGCTGCCATCCTGCCACCAACGCGTCACGCCGATCCGCTTGCATCTGGGGCTCAAAGCGGTCATGCCCGCGCGGCAGCGCCGCCACCTCGTCCAGTGAGGACCACATCCCCACCGCCAGGCCTGCCAGATAGGCCGCGCCCAGCGCCGACACATCCGCCGACGTGCTGCGTAACACCGGCACGCCCACAATATCGGCCTGAAACTGCATCAACTGGTCATTGCGGCTGGCGCCGCCGTCAGCCAGCAAGAACTCCAATCCCACGCCCGCCTCGGCCTGCATGGCGTCGAACACATCGCGCACCTGGTAGGCGATGGATTCCAGCGTCGCGCGCGCCACCTGCACCGGGCCGCTGCCACGCGTCAACCCGGTGATGAGGCCGCGGGCCGCCTGATGCCAGTGCGGCGCGCCCAACCCCACAAACGCCGGCACAAAATACACGCCCTCGGCGTCCGCCGTCTGCGCCGCCAACCGCGCCACGTCCTCCGCCGGATTCGCCAAGCCCAACAGTTGGCCCAGCCACTGCACCGCGGCCCCCGTCACCGAGATATTGCCCTCAAGTGCATAGGTCGCGTGGTCGGTTGCCCAGGCGATGGTGGTCGAAAGCCCGCGTGCCGACAGGATGGGGCGCTCCACCGGCGTCATCAGCGAAGACCCCGTGCCATAAGTCGCCTTGATCGCGCCCTTGCGGAAACCGGCGTGGCCGAAGAGCGCGCCGTGCGAATCGCCAATCATGGCGGCGATGGGCAGACCGCCGGGCAGCCGGCCCGTGGGCACGGTCTCGCCGAAGATGGCGCTGGAGGGCATCACCTGGGGCAGCGCCGCCGCCGGAATCCCGAACAGCGCCAGCAGTTCATCGTCCCAACTCAAGCTGTGCAGGCTGAACAACTGGGTGCGCGAGGCGTTGGTCATGTCACAGGCATGGACCTTGCCGCCCGTCAGGTTCCACAACACCCAACTGTCCACCGTACCCAGGCACAGGTCGCCGTTGACGGCGCGGCTGTGCCCGTCCGGGGTGTGATCCAGCAGCCAGCGCATCTTGCCCGCGGAGAAGAGCGGGTCAATCGTCAACCCGGTGCGCTGATGCAGCAGCGGCTCCATTCCGCGTTCCCGCAGTTCTTCACACAACGACGCCGACCGGCGGCACTGCCACACCACACAGGGACCTAGCGGTTGACCGCTACGCCGATCCCACAGCACGACCGATTCGCGCTGATTGGTCACGGCCACCGCGGCGATGGCCGCCGGGTCGGCCGCGGTCAGACAGTCGTCCAGCCCCGCCTGAATGCTGCGCCACAGCGCCACCGGGTCCTGCTCCACCCAGGCCGGCTGCGGATAACGCACGTCCAACGGCTGTGAACTGCGGCCCGTTACTTGTCCCGCGGCGTTGATGCGCAGAACCTTGGTGTTGGTCGTCCCCTGGTCAATCCCGAGAAGCTCTGGAGCGGCGGCAGGCATCGCGCCCCCTCCTGCGATGTCTTAGGCGATGGTGATAGCTGGGTTGATCAGCCGGCGGGCCATCTCGGTCAGCCCCTCGGGCGTCAGCCCGTAATGGCGGAAGATCTCCTGCTGGCTGCCCGTCATGGTGTACTCGTCCGGGATCGCCACGATCTTGAAGGGCACATGCACCCCCGCCTGCATCAGCGCCTCGGCACACGCACTGCCCAGCCCGCCATAGACGCTGTGCTCCTCCACCGTGAGCAGGCCGCGCGTCCGGCCCGCCGCCTGGAGCAGCGCCGCCACATCCAGCGGCTTGACCGTGTGCATACTGATCACCCGGCAGGTCAGCCCGACCTGCGCCAGCAGGTCCGCGGCCTGGCGCGCCGGCGCGACCGTCTCGCCGGTGGCGACAAAGGTCACGTCGACCGCCGCGGCGGGGTCCGGCTCTGCCACCGTGATGGCCTGGCCGATGACAAAGCGGCTGTCCGGGCCGTGCAGGTTGGGCATGGCCCGCTTGCCAAAGCGCAGATAGACCGGGTGAGGATAGTCGATGGCTGCCAGGATGGCCGCGTGGGTTTCCCAGTTGTCGGCGGGCGCGATGATGGCGATGTTGTGGATGGCGCGCAGCACGGCTAGGTCGTGCAGCGAATCGTGCGTTGAACCCAACGCGCCATAACTGACCCCCGCGCTGATCCCCACCAGTTTGACCGGCCGATCCGAATAGCAGACGTCGTTTTTGATTTGCTCCAGCGAACGCGCGGTGAGGAAGCAGGCCGGTGAAACGGCAAAGACCAGTTTGCCCGCCGCGGCCAGCCCCGCCGCCATGCCCACCAGGTTCTGCTCGGCAATGCCCACTTCCACAATCTGGTCGGGCAGCGTCTTGCCATAGGGCACGAGCTTGCCCGACCCGCGCGAGTCGCTGGTGAGCACGCGCAGTTCCGGGTGTGTCTGGCCCAGCGCCAACAGCGTCGCGCCGAACTCGTCCAGGTTGGCCTTGCCCATCGTCAAGCCGGGGACCGCCGCGGATGTCGCCGGTGCGCTCATAGTGGGACTCCCATCAGCCCGGCCTCGGCCTGGTCCAACTCTTGGAAGGCGAGGCGCATTTCGTCATCAGTGGGCACATGGTGGTGCCACAAGGCGACATTCTCCATAAAGCTCACCCCGCGGCCCTTGACCGTGTGGGCCAAGAGCAGGCTGGGCTTCCCCGGCACAAAGGGAGTGCGCTCCAGATGGTCAATCAGGGCGGGGATGGCGTTGCCGTCCACCTCGTGCACACTGTAGCCAAAGGCGCGAAACTTGTCGGCCAACGGCTCCAGCGCCATCACATCTTCGGTAAAGCCGGTGATCTGGAGATCGTTGCGGTCCACGATGACGACCAGGTTGTCCAGCGCATAATGGGCGGCGCTCAAAGACGCCTCCCAGTTGGAGCCTTCGGCCAGTTCGCCGTCGCCCAGGAGCGTAAAGACACGGTGCGGCGCGCCGTCCTGCTTGAGTCCCAGCGCCAGCCCCACGGCGACGGCCAGCCCGTGGCCCAGCGCGCCGGTGTTATGCTCGACCCCCGGCACTTTGCGCGTCGGGTGGCCTACAAACTGGGAACCGGCCTGGCTGTAAGTAGCCAGTTCCTCCGCCGCAAAGAACCCCACATCCGCCAACACCGTGTACAGCGCCTCGACCGAGTGCCCCTTGCTCTGGATGTAATGGTCGCGGGCAACGCTGCCGAAGTTCGCCGGGGTAATGTCCATGACCCGGTTATAGAGCACGTTAAGGATGTCCGTGCAAGACAGACTGCCGGCCGTATGGCCGCCACCCGCCCGCTTGATGATCGATAAGATCGTCTTGCGGTAGTAGATGGACTTGAGTTCCAGTTGGCGCGTCGAAAGTCGATTGACCACGCGGATGCCCTCTAGAATTGCGGCCTTACAGCCCACGCCTTGCACCGGCGAGTAGTGAGGCGGCCGCCACGCATATTTATTCACTAACAACATTCGTATCCAGTAGTAGGATACCTTACATTTCACACACTGTCAATTGTGATTTATTGCACAATCGAAGCTTCGCCCAGGCCGCCCCCCGCCCCACACACAAGAGCCGGGGGCACAACGCTCACCGCGCCGTGCCCCCGGCTAACC
>CAYJQA010000125.1:0-5694 GCA_964372065.1 uncultured Litorilinea sp. | reverse complement strand
TGCCTGTCCCGACCTAGAAGTCGAAGTCGTCGATGTTGTCCGCATCAAAGACCGTCGGCGGCCCCAGCAGCACGGTGCCGTCTTCGGCGATCGTGTATTCGCCCAGCTTACCGGCGGTATAGGTATCGCCGGGGACGCCCTCGATCTCGCCGCTGGCAATCGCGTTGAGCGTGTAGATCGCCAGGTAGCCCAGATCCGCCGGGTTCCACAACTCGAACGCCGGGCAAGCGCCACTCTTCACATAGTCGCGCATCTGATTCGGCGTGCCCAGGCCGGTGACCATCACCTGGCCGACCTTACCCGCATCCTGGACGGCGCGGGCCGCGGCGGCGATACCCACCGTCGTCGGCGCGATGATGCCCTTCAGATCCGGATAGGTGGTCATCAACCCCATGGCCTCGTTGTAGCTCTTCTCGTCCTCGTCGTCGCCGTAAACGGTGGCGACCAGTTCGATGTTGGCATAATCGGCCTTAGTCAGTTCATCGTTCATGAACCCAATCCACTCGTTCTGATTGGGCGCGGTGGACGTCGCGCTCAGAATCGCGATCTGCCCGGCCCCGCCGATCAGCTTGGAGACGAGTTGGATCTGCGACCGCCCGATCTCCTCGGCTACGGCCTGGTTGATGTGGACGTTGCGCCCTTCCGGGGCGATGGCCGAATCCCACGTGACGACCGGGATGCCCTCTTCCATGGCGGCCTTGCCGGTGGGCACGAGCGCATCCGAGTCGTTGGCCGAAATCGCCAGCCCGCTCACCTGCTGCGAGATGAGCGAGTTCAGCAACTGGATCTGTTCCGTGGCGTCAGCCGTGGCAGACCCCTGATACGTGACCGAAACGCCCAGTTCTTGAGCTGCTTCCTGGGCCCCCTTGTTGGCCGTGTCGAAGTAGGGATTGCCCAGGTTCTTGGGAACCAAGAAATAGTTGGCGGCTCCCGCGGCAGCCTCACCGCCGGCCTCGGCAGCCGGGGCCGCCGGGCCCACCGGCTGTACCGCGCACCCGCTCAACACAAGCCCTAAAACGAATATGACACTCAACAGCCTTACCACAGATCGGTGGTACATGTGCAGGTCCTCCTGTGAACGATAGATGGAGCATATAGGTGGGGCAGACGAGCAAAGACCGGACACTCTGGTCACATCGGCGTCAGACGGCGCCATCGCACGCACGGCAGATCAGCCTGCCAATACCGGCGCCCGCGACCAGAAGAAGAACCAGATAAACAGTGCCGCAATCCCGCTTGCCACGATCCACGTCAGAACTGTGCGCCGGTCGACACGGACCCCACGCGACGACATCTGGCGGATCACATGCGGCAGCAGGATAGACAAGATCAGCATCAGGCCGATGGCGATGCTCTGCACCTGGCCCTGGATATTCATCAGCCCCATGCCAAACCGCATCAGGCCGATCAGGATCAACGACAACACCGCGCCGAACATGGTGCCGCTGCCGCCGAGAATATCGACGCCGCCGAGCACGGTCGCGGTGATAACCGACAGTTCCATCCCGGTCGCGATGTCCGGCCGCGTGCTGCCGTAGCGCGCCGCCATGACCAGCCCCGCCAACGCCGCCATGAACCCCGACAGCGCAAAGATGGTCAGCTTTACGCGGGCGACGGGCACGCCCGAATACAGACAGGCATCCGGGTTGTTGCCGATGGCATAGACATAGCGCCCAAAGGTCGTCTTGTGCAGCACCAAGCCAAACACGACGGCCAGCACCATGAAGAGCAGCACGGAGAAGGGCATATCCGTGCCAAAGACCTTCCCCTGCCCGATATAGGTGAACGACTCCGGGTAGCCGCGCGCGGCCTGGTCGCCCAGTAGCACGTAGGCGATGCCGCGATAGAACGCAAACGTGCCCAACGTCACCACCAGCGCCGGCAGCTTGACGCGCGCCACCAGGTAGCCGTTGAACAGGCCGCCCAACAGCCCTAACAGCAGCGCCAGCCCCGCGGCCACCCAGATGTTGACGCCCAGATTGAACAGAAAGCCCATGAACGAGGCGGTCATGCCCAACGTCGACGCCACCGACAGGTCAATCCCCGCCGTGATGATGATGAACACCATGGGCAGCATCATCAAGCCCATTTCCATGAAGTCCGACGACGTGCGGAACAAGTTCCGGCTGTTTAGGAAATGGGGCGAAAGCCGGCTGTTGATCAGAACGACCAACAGGATCAGCACCACCAGGAACCACTCCCAGCGCAGGAAATGCGCCAGGAAGGACCGCTTGAGCGGGGTGACGCTGACGGAAGGCGTGACGGTGCGGTCGATGACGGCCATAGGATGCTCGGTCCTACCTGGATGTCCGTTGCAAGCGGCGCAGAATCAGCGAATCGAGGACGACGGCCAGCAGGATCAGTAGACCCTGCGCCGCCAATTGCCAGAACGGCGAAATACGCACCAGCGTCAACGAGTTCTCGATCGCGCCGAGCAGCAGCGCGCCTAACAACACGCCGGGGACCGTGCCGCTGCCGCCCAGGGTGCTCACCCCGCCGACGACCGACGCGGCCACGGTCTGTAGCTCGAAGCCCAGTGCCGTGTTCGTCTGCGCCGCCTCGAAGCGCGACGCCCACAGCACGCCCGCCAGTCCGCAGGCGAGACCGGAGATCACATACACCATGAAGATGACGCGCTGCGTGCGAATGCCCGCCACCTGGGCCGCATCCGGGTTGCTGCCCACCGCATAGATATCGCGCCCGGCGCGCACGTAGTTGAGGAAATAGAAGACGATGACGGCGACGATAATGGCGATGATCACCAAATTCGGCAATCCCAGCGGCGTACCCTTAGCCAGGAGCTTGAAGCTCGCGGGCATCTCGAACGCGTTGATCCACGTGCCCTCGCTATAGAGAAACACTAAGCCGCGATAGATACTCAGCGTGCCCAGCGTCGCGATGATCGGCGGCACGCCGCCCACCGCAATCACCAGCCCGTTGAAGCTACCCAGCGCGCTGCCCAGCGCCATGCCCAACAGCACGGCCAGCGGCAGCGACAGGTCCGGATTCTCCTTGATGACGAATGAGACCATCATCGCCACCAGGCCGATCATCGAGCCGACCGACAAATCAATGCCGCGCGTGATGATGACCATTGTCTGGGCCAGCGCCACAATCGCCAAGATAGAGATGTTGAGCAGGATCACCAAGAAGTTGTCGAGTGTCAGGAAATAGGGGCTGCGCAGACTCACGACGACGACCAACAGCACAATGAAAATGCTGATGCCCACCTCGCGGAACTTGGCGATGGTCAGAAAAACGTTTGAAGTCGGGGCGCGATTGGCGGCTGGTGTGGTCACGGTTGCCTCATGCGGGTGTCAACGACTGGGTGGCGGCGGTCATGATGGCCTCTTGCGTTGCCTCGGCGCGGCTAAACGCGCCGGTCAGGCGGCCTTCCCGCATGACGATCACGCGGTCGCTCATGCCCAGGATTTCCGGCAACTCCGAAGAAATCAGCAGAATTGCCAGGCCCTGTTGGGCCAATTCGCTCATCAGGCGGTGGACGGCGGCTTTCGTGCCCACGTCGATGCCGCGGGTCGGCTCGTCCAGGATCAAGATCCGCGGATGCGTGCTCAACCACTTCGCCAACACCACTTTCTGTTGGTTGCCGCCCGAAAGCTCGCGCGCCTTCTGCCAGATGCTCCCGGCCCGCACTTCCATTTGGGCCGCCGACCCGGCCGCCGCCGTCAGCGCCGCCCGGTTGTCGATCCAGCCGCCTTTGGCATAGTCCGTCAACAGCGGCAGCGTGATGTTCGTCGTCAGGTCCATGGGTAGCACCAGCCCATGATGTTGGCGGTCTTCCGGCACATAAGCCAAGCCCAGCCGGATGGCATTCTTCGGGTCGGCGATGGTGGTGACTTGCCCGTCGATCTTGATCGTCCCGGCGGTGGGCGGGGTGACACCGAAGATGGCGCGCGCCACATCGGTCCGGCCCGCCCCGATCAGGCCGGACAGCCCCAGGGTTTCGCCCCGATGTAGTTGGAACGAGACATCCTCGAACACGCCGCTCAGGCTCAGGTGCTCGACTTCCAGCACCACCTCGCCCGCCGGCACGTCCAGCTTGGGGAACAGGTCGGTGATGGTGCGCCCCACCATCATGCGAATGAGGTCTTCCCGCGTCACGTCCTGCATGTCGCGGGTCGCGACATACGCGCCGTCGCGCAGCACCGTCACCCGGTCGGCCAACTCGAACAGGTCTTCCAACCGGTGCGAAATATAGATGATGGCCGTGCCTTCGGCGCGCAGTTGATGGACAATCCGAAAGAGGTCCGCGACCTCGTTCAGCGTGAGCGACGACGTCGGCTCATCCATGATCAGGATGCGCGCATTGACCGAAAGCGCCCGGGCAATCTCGACCATCTGCTGCTGCGCGACGCTCAGGCTGCGCGCCTTCTGCTTCAGGTCCAGGTACACGCCCAACCGCGCCAACAGGGCTTGCGCCTGCACGGTCATCTGCCGCCAGTCCACCCAGCGACCGGGGCCGGTCGGTTGGCGGCCCACAAAGATGTTCTCGGCAATGTCCAGATCGGGAAAGAGGCTTGGCTCTTGATAGATGGCGGCGATGCCGTGCTGCCGCGAGGCGCGCGGGTCGGCAAAGCGGATGGCTTCGCCGTCGAGGCGGATTTCGCCGCTATCCGGCTGATACACACCGGCGATTACCTTGATCAGGGTCGACTTGCCGGCCCCGTTTTCGCCCAGCAGCGCATGAACTTCGCCCGGGCGCAAGTCAAACGACACCTCGCGCAGTGCGTGTACACCGGCGAAGCTTTTACTAATATCGACTAGCCTCAAGATGGTGTCAGCCATGTGTAGCCTCGCGGTGTCCGCTGCTGTGGAGGCATAGCTGTACCCAGTTTTCTTGCAGATCTCGCTGGGGGTCCAGATTGCAGAATCATAACACATACGAAAGGGATTCACAACCAACACCCGCGTCCCCCGGCTTATTTCAGGCCTGGGGCGAGTTTTGGCCGCACGGTAGGTGACAGTCACCTGCCGAGGTGACTGCCACCTGCGGCGCCCCAACGTGAAATGCACCCCGCGTCCCCCTCGGCGCGCAGCGCCCTGACGCGTCCTCGCCGACGCGCGCGGTCGCGCTCTGCGTCGGCGAGGATGCGTCAGGGCGTGCTTAGCCCGTGCGCGCGCCGGCACGGACAGCGCCAACGGCTGCCCGTGCCGGTCAAAGCTCGTATGTTTACATCGCCAATTAGCCGCAGCCGCCGCCGCCCGTGGGGGCCTTCTTCACCATCTGCACCTTGGGGGTAAACTCGATGCCATCGTCATGCTGGCTGGGCACCGCCGTCGGCGTCGCATCACCCAAGGCGGCCGCAAACTGATAGCGCAGTGTCTCATCGCCCGGCGCGCCTGCCCCCATCGACAGCCCTTCGCCATACACGGCCAGCCAGTTATTGACGCCGCCTTCCAGGATGTAGATATTGCGCACCTCCCGGCTGACAAGTTGCTTCCACATCGCGATTGCCCGCGCCTCATCATTGCCCATGAGGACAAAGACGGTCTGTTCCGGCATCGCCAGCATTTCCGGCACATGCGCGACTAGCTCCGCGGGTGGTACACGCGTGGCATCCTTGATATGGAAAAGGTTGTAGTCCAACTCATCCCGCACATCGAGCATCACCAGATTGACCAGCGGGTTGTAGTAGAGGCTGCGCAGTTCCGCGGGATGGATCTGGACCTTGC
>CAYJQA010000124.1:0-11133 GCA_964372065.1 uncultured Litorilinea sp. | reverse complement strand
CGCCCACGCCGATGAGATAGGGGAAGATGCCGATACCTGGCGCGACAAACGCCAGCAGCAGATAGCTCATGCGCTTGCGGCTGGCATCCGTCAGACAGCGCTGGCGCGCCTTCCAGACGTTGCCCAGCGACAGCACCGTGACCACGACATAGAAGATCGCAAAGACCCAGAAGCCCGGTCCCGGTTCCAATGAGCTGAGGGGTGGATGATAGCGCACGCCGCTCACAATCTGCGTGCCGAACATGGCCGTGACGGCGCTGACCGCCGACAGGAAGAGCACCGCCCAGCCGATCCGGTGGCGGCGGCGCACGCGGTAATTGGTGGTGCGCAGGACTTCCAGCGAAAAGAGGTAGTAGGCCGCGGGCAACATGGCGATGCCCAGCCATTGCAGGCGCAACCAGCGGTTGGCCGACCCCGCCGTGACGACCCGATTCAGCGCCACCTCACTGGCATAGGTCACCATGACACAGGCCAGCAGCAGCGCGAACCAGTGGGCCACCGGGTCACGGAAGTTATAGGTCAGCGTGTGCGCCAACAGCGAAAAGGCCAAAATGACGAGGATTGATGCCAGCGCGACGTTCATGAAGTCCAGCAGCGCCGGTCCCACCCCCAGCACACCGTCCATCTAGCTCACCCACTCTACTTGTTCATCGACAACCACCCACATCTTGCGACGCTTCTTCAGTTCCAATTTGAAGCCGCCGCCCACCATCGGCGTGCGCCGGATGTGCAGCCGCAGTTCGGCGTCGTTGAGCGTGCGAAACTCAATCGGCTCCATCTCCACCAGCGGCCCGTCCGCCGGGGGCGCGGGTTCATCGGGCATCAGCCAATAGGTGTCGCCCTCAAAGCCCAAATCCCCCTCCACTTCGGCGGCATGGCAACGAATCCGTAGTTGAGACGCTTGGCCGTCGGCGTTGGGTTCCAGATAGCGCCGTTGTCCCAGTTTGTGCACCAGCGCAGTCCGCCGGATGCGGATGGTGTCCGGCTCCTGGGCGTCGGCGCTGCGATAATAGCGCGCCAGGGCATAGGTGGGGCCAAACGCGTTCTGTTGGCCCAACAGCCGCAGCAGTTCCTCGCGGGTCCCGCTCCACCCATAGCGCCATTCTTTGGTCTGAATCTGGTCCCCATACTCCAGCAGGTCCAGGGTGGCTTCCGCGCCCAAGCGGCTGAGGATGGCGACCGGCGACAGCCGCGACGGGTCCTGTTTGAGTCGCGCCAACAGCACTTGCGGCGTGGACTCGGTATCGTCCGGCGTCAGAAACGCGCGGCGCGTGCTAAGGCTAAAGACCACTCCCACGACCACCGCCGCCGCCAGCAACCCGACCAGTGTCCATGCGACCGGGTCCATGGATTCGATGATCCGCGCCAGCGACGGCAGCCGGTTCAGTTCCAGCCACTGCACCACGCGCGTCCAAAGATCGCTTAACTCAGGCATAGGTTCATGATCGGCATTGTCTTACGACGGAGCCGCGCAGCTGCTCGGCGCGACAAGTAGTTCCTCCTCTAGATTGTACCACAGCGGCCTCCGGTCGCAGGTCCGCGGCCATCCCCCGGCGCGCATTGGACGCGGCGCAGCTTCTACGCCGGCGCGCACCGTGTATAATAAGCGCCACGCGCCGGGTACACGCACCGGCCAACCGTACATCGCCAGTCGAACGAGATTGCCACATGACCGCTGCCCTGCCCTTCATGCCCCTTGCGCCCGGACTGGCCGCCGGCGACGCTGCGCCCGCGGGCTGGCGTCCGCTGGCAGCGACCAACCTGCTCATCCTGGTCGGCGTGACCGGCGTCGGGAAGAGCACGCTCCTGAGCCAACTGACCGCCCACGGGCTGGCCTACACGCTCCTGCCCGACCGTCGCGTCCTCACCGATGCGCTCATCATCACCCAGATGCAGGTAGCCGACGGTGTGCCGCCCGCGCCCGTCGCCGACCGCAAGGCGCGCTTCGACTACACGCGCCGCTATCGCGAGCAATATCCTGGCGGCATGGCCGCCGCGCTGACGCGGCTCTGGCTGGAAGCGCCCGCGCCGGCTGCCCTCTATCTTTTCGATGGCTTGCGCGGGGCCAACGAAATCGAGTTCGCCGCGCACGCCTTCCCACTGGCGCGCTTTCTCATGCTCGACGCCCCCGACGCCGTGCGCGTTGGGCGGCTGCTCGGTCGCGGCGATGCGTTTGACCGGGTCCAGCCCGACGCGCTGCCCGTCCTGGACCAAGCCGCCGATTTCGCCGATCTTGGCGTCCCCAACGCAGCCGCGCTCTTTAGCCCCGCCGAAGAAGCGCACATGCTCGGCTGGCTGGCGCGCGGCGAAGTCACCCCCGCCGACCTCGCCGCCAAGCTCAAGATCGTGGTGGAAGAGCGCCGTAACTACGACCCCGCCGCCACGCAGGCCGCGCTGCGCGCCCACGCCGGTGAGCGCGCGCTGATCGTGGACACCGTCGCCCATCCGCCAGCCGCCGCCGCCCACCGCTTGCTGGCCTGGCTATCCCACTAGACCCACAGGGCTTATGGCAAACGACTCGCTCACCACGCTTACGACCATCGAAACGACCGTCTACTCGCTGCCCATGCACGGCGCGCTGCGCTGGGGCAAAAGCAGTAGCCTGGACGCCGCGACCCATGTCGCGGTGCGCGTTGTCCTGAGCGACGGCGCAGAAGGCTGGGCCGAAGCGCCGCCCCGCCCCACCATCTACGGTGAGACGGTCCACAGCATCCCGACCGTCATCCGCCATGAACTGGCCCCGCGCGTCGTTGGGCTGCCGGTATGGTCGTCCGCCGACGAAGCCGTCCCGCCCTGGACCTCGCCGCATCTCCGGCGCGTCCAAGCCCGGCTACACGAAGTCAAGAACAACCACACCGCCAAAGCCGCCATCGACATGGCGCTGCACGCGGCCATCGCCCAGCAGCGCGGCCTCACGCTGCTCGACCACCTGGCGGCCGGGCAGCCCACCGCCGCACGCGTGCGCGTCAGCTACATCCTCGGCATCGGCGACCGCGATACGGTACTGACAGAAACGCGCCGCGTGGTGAACGCCGGGGTGCGCGTGCTCAAGGTCAAGGTCGGGCGCGACTGGGACGACGACCTGGCGCGCATCCGCGACCTACAGGCCGAGCTTGGCCCCGGCGTGGACCTCTACGCCGACGCCAACGAGTGCATGAACGCCGACGAAGCGCCCGCCAAGCTGGACCGCCTGGCCGCACTGGGGCTGCACTATTGCGAAGAAGCCCTGCCCGTGGAGCAGATCGCCCAGCGCGCCGCGCTGCGCGCCGGGGGCCATCTCCCGCTCATCGCCGACGACAGCGCCTTCACCCTGCGCGATCTCCAGCGCGAACTGACCTTCGACACCTTCGACATCCTCAACATCAAGACCGCGCGCACCGGCTTCACCGAGTCCGGGGCCATGCTGGACCTCAGCCGCGCCGCCCACAAGGGCGTGATGATCGGCTCCCAGGCCAGCACCGGCCTCGGCACGCTCCACGCCGCCGCCTTCGCCGCGCTGTCCGGCATCGACCACCCCAGCGAGTTGAGCTTCTGGCTCAAGCTGCGCGCCGACATCCTGGACCGCCCGCTGCGCCTGGATGACGGCTATCTTGCTCTGGCGGACATCGCCGCGACGCGCCTGGACCCAGCGCGCCTGGCCGCTGCCGCGGTGTAGGCCCTCGACCGGCCCATTGGCGACATTGTCAGTGAAGTGAAAAGGCAGACACAAATGTATACATGGGAAGCCACACCCACCATTAACGATTTCGACTCTGTCGACTGGCAAAGTGCCATAGCAGGCAGTTCGGAAGATACCTGTGACTCTTATGGGGATCTGTTTCATAAGCGTGCGGTTGAAGCTGATTCGAGTTCGCAAGGGGAGCACGTCTTCGGGCTGCTATCGTATGTCTGCTTTCTCGTTCTTCAAATTGATACCCCTGATACACCTTTTGTCGACTTTGCAGGCAACAATATCCGGCTCGAGGAAGCTCAGAAGACCACACTTTTAGCTCTTTTGCCCAACATTCACGATGTGGAATTGCGAGCGAGAATCGCAGATATCTTGTGGGTATTTCGCTTTGGCGAGTTCTATCCAACTGCACAGACAGCCGTAAGAGCATACATCGAATCGGCAACTCGACTTGAAGATCCTGAAAACTGGACAGAAAGTGAAAGGAGAATACACCGCGCGCTGCAAATAGCTCTATCGCTTGGGCGGAACAACAACGTTCTGTTTCGTGAAGTTATTGAACATATTGAGACAATGCTCGACAAATACCAGGGGAAGGATCCCCTATTTCTCTCGGCTCGCCTGATGCAGCACTTGCTTGAGGTTAACGAAGGTGACCCCACAAAATATGCGGCTTTGGCGGAAAACGCCGCAATTACGACCGAATCGAACACTAATGGAGTTGTTTGGGATCGAGCCCGAACCTATTGGGAAATTGCATCAAAATGGTTCCAACGTAATGGTGACGAGGAGAATAGTCAGAGGGCTTTGGCGAACACAGCTGAGACTTATGTCAGAGAAGCCGAAACGCTTCCTGACAACTACCCGCAACGCTTTGCGGTAGCAGCATGGCACGTTCAAAGCGCCATTGAAGCGTATAAGAGGATCCCCGGAACTGAATCACGCCGGGAAGAGCTTCATCGAATTCTACTAACATATCAAAGAGAGTCCATTTCTGGCTTTGGGGTCATATCGTCGGAGATAGATATTAGTGAACTGATTGAGCAAGCAATTGCTGTTGTCAAAGGAAAGTCTTTTCACAAGTCCCTTTTTGCGCTCGCGTTCGCTACTTCATCGCCGCGCAAGGCATTACTAAGGAAGCACATCGAAGAGCGCATCAAAGTAGAGGGTCTATGGTTCTGGATACCGACAAAAGAGCTTGATTCTCAAGGAAAAACAAAAGCAAAACGGCCTGGACTGAGCGAAGATGAAGAAGCTACTATTCGTGCTGAAATGCTTCGAGAGGCCGCTCATCAACAAGGGCTGATTGCCGAGGGGGTAGTACGCCCTGCAGTTTATCAGATCAATCTTGAACACCACTTTGATGAACAAGATTTTCTGTCGATTGTTACAAATAACCCCTTTATTCCTCAGGGAAGAGAAGCAATCTACGCTCGTGGACTCTGTGCTGGATTGAAAGGCGACATGCTTGTATCCACGCACTTACTAGTTCCCCAAGTGGAGAATTCTCTCCGGCATCTCTTGCAGAGCCATGGTCACATTACTTCAGGGCTAGATAATGAGGGGATTCAAGATGAGTACACTCTCCAGAAAGTCCTGTATACTTACAAGACCCAACTTGAGAGCATCCTAGGAGAAGATCTTTTCTTTGATTTACAGGGCCTTCTGGTTGAGCGTTTTGGCACCAACCTGCGGAATTTGGTGGCTCATGGACTGATGGTAGACCGTCAATTCACTTTGAAACAGACGTTATATCTGTGGTGGTTGACCTTAAGGATGTGTTGTCTGCCCATCTACACACATATTGAAGATGGAGATGATACGGATTCTTCGCAAGAGACATTATAGCTGTACGAAGGCCATTTGGGACACACATTGAGAGCACCTCCTACGCGTAGAGTGTTACCTCTGCGATAGATATTGAGCCAAGCGAGGCAACGAGCGAGAATGCTACATCATAGGAACCCCCAGCCCAAACCGGGTCTGCCCGCCCCACGCGAACTGCTGGTCAACGTCCCGCGACTCGTTTCTGCCTACTACACCGAGCAGCCCGACCCGGCCAACCCCGGCCAGCAGGTCAGTTTCGGTACGTCCGGCCATCGCGGCTCTTCGCTCAAGACGACCTTTAACGACGCCCACATCGCCGCCGTCTGCCAGGCCATCGCCGAATACCGCGTCGCCCAGGGCATCGACGGTCCGCTCTATCTGGGCATGGACACGCACGCCCTCTCCGAACCGGCGCACGCCACCGCGCTGGAAGTCTTGGCCGCCAACGGTGTCGAGGTCTATCGCGACGCCGGTCGCGGCTATGCGCCCACTCCCGTGATCTCCCACGCCATCCTGACCTTCAACCGCGCCGCCCGCGGCGTGCGCGCGGACGGTGTGGTCATCACCCCATCGCACAATCCGCCGGATGACGGCGGCTTCAAGTACAATCCACCTGAAGGCGGCCCCGCCGACACCGGCACGACCAAGGCCATCCAGAATCGCGCCAACGAGATTCTGGCGGGCGGCGGGATCGCGGTCAAGCGCATCCCCCTGGCGCGGGCGCTACGCGCGGCGAACGTACACGCCCACGACTATCTGACCCCCTATGTCGCCGACCTGGCGAACGTGGTGGACCTGGCCGCCATCGCCCACGCCGGCGTCAAGATCGGCGTGGACCCCATGGGCGGCGCGAGCCTGGGCTATTGGGAACCGATCGCCGACCGCTACGGGCTGAACCTGACGGTCGTGAACCCCGCGGTGGACCCCACCTTTGCGTTCATGACGCTGGACTGGGACGGGCAGATCCGCATGGACTGCTCCTCGCCCTTCGCTATGGCGAGCCTGATCCGCCTCAAGAACGACTTTGACATCGCCTTTGGCAACGACCCCGACGCCGACCGCCACGGCATCGTTACCCCCACGGCCGGGCTGATGAACCCCAACGCCTATCTGGCGGTGGCGGTGGCCTACCTGTTCCGCCACCGGCCCGACTGGCGCGCCGACTCCGCGGTCGGCAAGACGCTCGTCTCCAGTTCCATGATCGACCGCGTCGCCCAGGACCTGGACCGCCGCCTGGTGGAAGTACCTGTCGGCTTCAAGTGGTTTGTGGCGGGCCTGATCGACGGCTCGTTTGGCTTTGGCGGCGAAGAGAGCGCGGGCGCGTCCTTCCTCCGCCGTGACGGTACGGTCTGGACCACCGATAAGGACGGACCCATCATGGACCTGTTGGCCGCCGAAATCCTGCCCGTCACCGGCCGCGACCCCGGCGAGCACTATCGCGACCTGGAGGCGCGCTTCGGTAGCCCGGTGTACGCCCGCATCGACGCGCCCGCCAACGCCAGCCAGAAGCAGGCGCTCGCCGCGCTCACGCCCGACCTGGGCGCCGCACAAGAACTGGCCGGTGAACCCATCACCGCCAAGCTGACCCATGCGCCGGGCAACGGCGCAGCCATCGGCGGCCTCAAGGTCGTCACCGCTAACGGTTGGTTCGCCGCGCGGCCATCCGGCACCGAGGAGATCTACAAGATCTACGCCGAGAGCTTCCGCGGCCCTGACTACCTGGCCCGCCTCCAGGCCGAGGCGCGCACCATCGTCGAAGCGGCCTTCCATGCCGCCGGCCTCTAACCGGCGCGGTTCCTTCATCGCTGCCACCTGAAACGAGGCGCTCATGACTCGCCAACGGGCCGACCGGCCCAACGTCGTCGTCTTCTTTACGGACCAGCAGCGTTGGGACACCACCGGCGTCCACGGCTGCCCGCTGGAATTGACCCCCAACTTCGACCGTATGGCCCGTCAGGGTACGGACGTCCATTACGCCTTTACCTGCCAGCCGGTCTGCGGCCCGGCGCGATCTTGTCTGCAAACCGGCATGTACGCCACCAACACCGGCGTCTATCGCAACGAGATTCCGCTGGCGACCGACGCCGCCACCCTTGCCAAGAGCTTCAACGCGGGCGGCTATGCCACGGGCTACATCGGCAAGTGGCACTTGGGCACGCAGGACCCGGTCCCGGTCTCTGAACGTGGCGGCTATCAAAGCTGGTTGGCGGCCAACCTGTTGGAGTTCACCTCCGACGCCTACGATACAGTCGTGTTTGACGGCGACGGCAAGCCCGTACGGCTGCCCGGCTATCGCGTGGACGGGCTGACCGACGCCGCCATCCGCTACATCGACGCGCACCAGGCCGAGCCGTTTTTCCTGCTCATCTCCTACCTTGAGCCGCATCACCAGAATCACGTTGACGACTATCCCGCGCCCGACGGCTATCGCGAGCGCTACACCGGGCGCTGGACGCCGCCGGACCTGGCTGCGCTGGGCGGATCATCCGGCCAGCACTTGGGCGGCTATTTTGGCATGGTCAAGCGGCTGGACGAGGCGCTGGGCCGGTTGCTCGACACGCTCAAGAGTCTGCGGCTGGACGAAGACACCATCGTCCTGTTTATGACCGACCACGGCAACCACTTCAAGACACGCAACGCCGAATACAAGCGGTCGTGCCATGAGGCGTCCATCCGCCTGCCGGTCGCGATAGCGGGGCCGGGCTTCCAGGGCAAGGGCCGCATCCAGGAATTGGTCAGCCTGGTGGACCTGCCGCCCACCCTCCTGGACGCGGCCGGGCTGCCCATCCCGCCCAGCATGCAGGGACGCTCCATCATGCCACTGGTGCGCCAAGAGCCGGTCGCCTGGCCCGCGGAGGTCTTCTTGCAGATCAGCGAGTCGCAGGTCGGCCGCGCCATCCGCACCAAACGCTGGAAATACGCCGTGCACGCGCCCGACAAGGACGGCTGGCGCGACGCCGGGTCCGACCATTACGTCGAACAGTATCTCTACGATCTGGATTCCGACCCCTATGAGTTGCAGAACCTGGCGGGGATCGACGCGCTCGCCCCAGTCGCCGACGACCTGCGCGACCGGCTGATCCGTCGCATGGTGGAGGCCGGGGAAGCCGCGCCCACCATCACGCCCGCGCCGTCGCGTCCTGCGGTTCAGCGTGCGCTGGACATTGACGCCGTGCGCCGCCGCTACATCGGCGACACCATCCCGCCGCAGTCGTAGCATAAGGGGCAGCAATTCCCCGGAGCGGTACGTAATCCAGGTTGCCACCTTGTCATCCGCGCTCTGTGCCAATCACGCGTGCGGCAGGAACCTGTACCAATGAACATTGAGTTCAACGGCAAGATATGGTTTTGGAGAGGCCCCGCCCCCTGGTACTTCGTCACCGTTCCGGCGCAGGAGTGCCGCGCTCTGAATGCCATAGCAGGACACGTGACGTATGGCTGGGGGATGATCCCGGCAAGTGTCCGGATCGGCAAAACCGAGTGGAAGACTTCGTTATGGCCCAAAGACGACCGCTACATTGTGCCCATCAAAGCGAGTGTCCGCAAAGCCGAAGATCTTGAAGAAGGCGACACAGTGACTATCCGACTCGAAGTTCGCTAAAAAGGAGCGAATATCTGGTTACAGGTGTAGTTGCGAAAATAGCGTGCATCGAGGAAGCGCACCCGCGTTGTCGCGGTCGCGCACGCTGGTTCATTCACGCGTGCGGCAGAATGATCACCTTGAGCGTTTCGGACGGGCGCTGCTCCAACCGCTCCAGCCCATCCACGATCAGGCGGCTCAGGGGCACGCGTGCGCTGATCAGCGGTTCGGCCAGCACACGACCGTCGCCCAGCCAGCGAATCGCCGTGAAGTAGTCCTCATCATAGACGTGGCTCAACGAGCCGATCACTTCCTTCTCGGTGGCGACCACGTGGAAGAAGTTGAAGGTCGTCGGCCCTACGGGCAGCCCCACCAACACCACCCGTCCCCCCTTGCGCGCCGTCTCGATGGCGACCGGGACCACCGCCGGCCCGCCGGACGCTTCCAGCACCAGGTCGGGACCGACGCCGCGCGTCCACGCACGGACTGCCGCGGCCGGGTAGGTCGTGCGCGGGTCAATCACGTCGCTCGCGCCAAGCTGCATGGCTAAGGCGCGCCGGTTGGCGAGCGGCTCCACCACAAAGACCTCCGCCGCACCTGCGGCCCGCGCGACTTGCAGGCAGAACAGGCCGATCGTCCCGCCGCCAAAGACGACCACCGTCTCCCCGGCCATCATGCGCCCACGGCGCACGGCGCGCACCGCCACCGACAGCGGCTCGGCCATCGCGGCGTGTGCGTCCGCCAGCCCGGCAGGCAGCTTGACCGCCATGTTCACCGGCAGCCGGCAGTATTCCGCCAGCCCGCCGTCGCCCATCAGCCCCAACGCGGCCATGCTGTCGCACAGACTGAGCTGATTGCGCTTGCACCAGTAGCAGTGGCCGCAGGCGATGATCACATCGGGCGCGAGCCGGTCGCCCACCTTGAAATCGGCGACGTCCTTGCCCACCTCCACGACCTCCCCGGCGAACTCATGCCCCAGAATCAGCGGGGCCTTCTTCCCCGTCAGCGGGTTCGGCTCGTCCACAGGGATGAACAGCGGCCCGGCGCGGTATTCTTCCAGGTCGGTGCCGCAGATGCCGCACGCGCCCACCTTGATAATCACTTCACCGGCCGCCGGCGCGCTTGGGGCCGGGACATCCTCGACGCGAATATCGTTGCGGGCATGCCAAACTGCGGCTCGCATGGGGCAGACTCCTGTGGGGAAATGAAAAGTGACCGTCACCGTTCTGGTGACGATCACTTATACACCAAGCTCAGGCGACCGACAACCGCCTAAATCACGCCGAGCGCCACTACCGACATCTTCGGCAGGGTAAGGCTCAGTCCTTCACCGTTGACTTGCGCGCCTGTAAACGCCGTGGGCTGGACGACGTTGGGCCGCTCAAAGGTGTTGTGCGCGTTCATCGCGCTGCTCTGGAGCACGCGGCCATCCACCTTGCCGCCGGTCATGCCCCGGATATACACATTGACCGGGATATCCTTGTGCGGGTTGGCGTTGCTCAAGGTAATGTTCAATTGGCCCGCCGTGTCCACCGAAGCCGACGCCGACAGCGCGGGCACGCTGTAATCGGCATAGGCATACGTCTCGCTCTGCACGTCGATCGGGACCATCGTCGCGTCCTGATGCACGGCGTACATCTCAAAGACGTGATAGCTGGGCGTCAGCAGCATCTTCTCGCCCTGCGTGAGGATCATCGCCTGGAGCACGTTGACGGTCTGGGCGATGTTCGCCATGCGCACGCGGTCGCAGTGCTTGTTGAAGATGTCGAAGGTCGTCGCCGCGACCAGCGCGTCGCGCATGGTGTTCTGCTGATACAAGAAGCGCGGGTGCGTGCCCGGCTCCACCGCATACCAGGTCCCCCACTCGTCCACAATCATGGCGACCTTCTTGTGCGGGTCGTATTTGTCCATGAGCGTGCCATGCCGGCGGACCAACTCATCCATAAAGAGGCCCTTGGCGATGATCTCGATCCATTCGCCCTCGTCAAACTGGGTGGCCGCGCCCACGCGCGAACCGTCGGGCAGGCGCTTGACCCAGGTATATTAGTGCAGCCCC
>CAYJQA010000123.1:0-11154 GCA_964372065.1 uncultured Litorilinea sp. | reverse complement strand
GGCATGGTGCATCCGGTCGTGCTCAAGAACGGCGGCTATGACCCGGCCGCGGTCAGCGGCTTTGCCTTTGGCATGGGCATCGAGCGCCAAGCCATCCTCAAGCGCGGGATCGACGACATCCGCTACTTCTATGACAACGACGCGCGCTTCCTAGAGCGCGTCGCGGTGTAGGACCTCACCGGGGACAGTCGCAACCAAGGCGGCTGTCCCCGGCACAATCTTCCTCGCAATCGTTTTCTGTCTCTCCCAGCGATAACTCGCAATCAGCTAGTCCGCCAATGCTGGAAATACATGGCGAGCGCATTTCTGCTCGCCTGGTAGTGACAGATTGTCACAATTAGGCTCAGTACAAACCGGTAACGCGATATAACTGCCGGCATTGATGGTTTCGTGAACCTTCGTCTGAGACTCTGCATATATGTGCGGAGCACCTTTGGGATCTGCAACCACGAAGCAATCCAGAGCATAGCTTGGCACCGTGCCGTTAGGAGGAACGGCTGATCCGGCTGGTGTTCCTGTTGGTGCAGCAGCGAGGTAGGTATACCTCCCATCATGGCGCAGACTTTGGAAGACGGTTCCGCTGCTTGCTATATGACGAAGATAATCAGTCGAATCTCGCATGAACTCACCAGACATGACTGAACGAAAGGAAGGCTCCGATGAGGAAAGCATCCGAGGATCGTGTTTTGGCCTAACGAAGTTCAGTGTATGTGCCCAATTCGTGCTGAGGCAAACCGGACATTCGGGCCGTGACGCGCCATCCCATTGGTGACCGCAAGCCTTGCATACCAGAATACTCAAGATTAGCCTCGTTGACTCAACTCCAATAACCGATTAGTCTCGTGAATCCGCCTCCCAAAATCGCGGGCGACCTCTTGTATTATAGCACAGATATTCTGCCCCATTCGGATATAATGCCTCGTACATTTCGGGAAGCCATAGTCTACCGCCCCATTTCCCCTCTGATGCCATAGCATAAGCATCGTACATTTGTACCTCGTCCTGTTCACGGCTACACTGTCCTCCAGTATCGGCGAGAATTGGAAAGCGATGCACGTCACGATCCCTACCGACAAAGACTTGACCCGGCTGGCCGCGGAGCTAGGCCAACGGCTGCTCGCGTCCGGGCTGACCTGCGCCACCGCCGAAAGCTGCACGGGCGGCTTGGTGGGCCATCTCATCACCGAGATCGCGGGCAGTTCCGCCTACTTTATGGGCGGGGCCATCACCTACAGCAACGCGGCCAAGGCGCACATCCTCGGCGTGCGCGAGACAACGCTGGCGACCGACGGCGCGGTCAGCGCGGCCACCGCAGCGCAGATGGCCGCGGGCGCACGGCGGCTCTACGGGGTGGACATGGCCATCGCCGTCACCGGCATTGCGGGGCCGGGCGGCGGCTCGCCGGCCAAGCCCGTGGGGCTGGTGCATCTGCACGTGAGCGCGGAGGACGGCTATGAGCAAGGCGCGGCGCATGTGTGGCCTGCCGACCGCCGCGGCAATAAGCTGCTCAGCGCCCAGGCCGCGCTGCAAATGTTGATCGACTATGTGGACCAGCGGCGCTAAAGGCGCGGGCGGTCTTGAGCAGGAGTGTGGTATGGCAAGCGAAGTGCTGATCGAAGAAGCGGTGGATGTGTTGGTGCGGGTGCTGCCCAACGGGACAATTCTCCCCACGTCGTTCCTCTGGCGCGACCGCACGCGCTATGTCAACGACGTGGGCCGCCAGTGGGAAGAGCGCGTCGCCGGGCGCAGCCTGCGCTGCTATCTGATTCAGACCGTGGACGGCAACACTTATGAGCTGCGGTGGGACCCCGCGGGCGACGCCTGGACGGTCCAGCGCGGCTGGCTGCGCGACCTCGCCGTCTGACGCAGCCGGTCGTGCGGTTGGAAAACCGCACCGACAAGCCCATCTGCACAAACGCCCGCGGCGTCATCCCCGGTTCAAGAACGCATAAACGATTATGACCACGATCGCGCCGCCGATCAATAGCGACACGCCCGCGGCCACACAGCCGACCGCCTGTTGCAGCGGGCTGAGGGCTTTTTCTTCCTGCTTGGGCGGCTTCTTGGGCGGCTGGACGAACTGGCGAATGACGGCGACGTTCTTGAACACCCACGGCAGCGCCACGTTGAGCGCGAGCATCACCGCCAGCATCGTCACCATGCCGGCCAGGAAACGCTCGTCCCACACATAGTATTCGAAGAAGATCTGCCAGTCGTCCATCGCCTACACGCAGTACGGCTGGGGCCGCGCCGCGCCGCGCAAAGCCCGAAACGGTCTTGATCGATCAGAACGTCCGTGCTATAATAGGTAGGAGCGTCCGTAGTTCATTGTACCCCAGCCCGGCATCGACGCGCCATGCGCCGGGCGATTGCCCCGTCTCCGGTCAGGATGCTATACTCACGCGGCAAACGAGACGAAGCCAAAGAGGAAGGGGAGCGTATGACTCGCCGTGGCACTTGGGGCTGGCTGGCCGCCACGATCGTGGCGATTGGGCTGTTGCTGGGTTTTGCCGCCAACCCGTCGCCCCATCCGCAGCGCGTCTCGGACATGGCCGCCCGGCTGAACACGCTGGAAGAGACGGTGGCGGCCCAGGCGGATGCGATTGCCGCGTTGGAAGACCGCGTCGCCGCGCTGGAGGGCAACGCGCCCGCGGGCAGCGTCCCGCCGCCGGCGGACATCGCCATTCCCGCCGCGTGGGAGCAGTTCGTCTCCAGCGATGGGCTGGTCGCCTACTGGGCCGACCCGGCATGGGAGCTAACCCAAGACGAACCGGGCATCCTGGATTTCTGGGCGGACGATGAACTGGCGGGGCTGACCTTTGCCTTTGATTTCCCCTCCGACATGATGGACGATTTGCTCAACGACGAGCGCTTCCTAGAGTTCTTTGAGGAAGACCTGCTTGGCAGCGACGACTATCAGACGGCCGTCGAAGCCAGCGGCACGCGCACCTTCATGGGCGGCGACGCGCTCTTTTGGGAAGTCACGGTCGAAGACTTGGAAGGGCTGACCGGGCGCTTCGTCTTTCTTTTCTATGCGTGCAGCGAAAAAGCCTCATGCGGTCTGACACATTATCGCTTTGACAACGCCCGCCGCGCCCCCAGGTCCGTGTGGACGTTGCTAGAGACCTTCGCCATGGGCGTAGATTTCCAGAGCGCGGGCAAAGTCACCGTGCGCGGCAACGCCAACCTGCGCGATTGCCCGTCCATCACCTGCAACGTGGTCGGCCGCGCGCTCAGCGGTGAGATCATCGAAGTCATCGGCCAAAGCCCGGACGGCGGCTGGATCAAGCTGCGCACCGGCGAATGGATCTCCGCCTCACTGGTGGACGACGCGCCCACGGACCTGCCCGTCCTGGAGGCGCTGCCCGGTCTGTAGGAGAGGAGAGACCTCTCCAAGTTCCAAGTGAGTCACTGAACCCGTGCTGAACCGCGACAAGACTATCTTCGCTTTGAAAGCAAAGCGGTCCCAATTTGAGAGCTATCGGGCCGGGCTGGCCCATCAGCAAGCCCTGGTCGATGCGCGCCTGGCGGGCCTGTTGGGGCGCAGCGCGAGCGATATCCTGGCCTTTCTCGCCGCCCACAACCGGGAGTGGCCCGGCAGCCTGCCCACGCCGGAGTTCGACGCGGCCGACGATCTGCGGCTGGCGTTTGGCGCGGCGTGGGACAACCATGAGATGGCGCGCGCGTGGGCCAAACAAGTGCTGGAGGGACGTCCCGTGGCCGCGGTGGACGGCAGCCAGATCACGCCGTCCAAAGACCTGAGCGTGCCGGTGGGCGCGGTGCAGGTGGGCTGGTATGTCAACTTCCACGTCCCTGGCGGACGCTATATCAAGGATGTCGCGTTCGAGGTGCTGACGCCCGACGAACTCGACGACACGGGCGACGACGGTTCCGGCGGCAGTCGCGGCGGCGACCGGCTCATGCCCGACTGGCGGGTCAATCAGCGGCGCTTTGTAGCCGAGTGTGAACGGCTGTGCAGCCTCATGCACGAGTTCGCGCAAGCGCCCGACGACGCCAAGCCGCTCTGCTTCTTCGACGGCTCCCTTATCGTGAGCTTCGCCGGGCAGATGCTGCCCAATCGCGGCCGCGTCTATGTGGATAAGGTGCGGGAGCTATTGGCCTGTTCGGCGGCGACGCGCGTCCCGCTGGTGGCCTTTGTAGACCGCTCCTACAGCCACGACCTGGTCAGTCTGATGGACGAGTTGGCGCAGGCGCACGAATCCTTGACGTTGAGCGACGCGGCCTTGCTCCAGCCGCTCCTGCCCAACTGGGGGGACCGTTCGCCGCTGTTTGTCTGTGCGCGCGCTGATGAGCTAAGCCTGAACGGCCGCGCCGATTTCTATCGCGACGTGGCCTTTACCTATGTGCATCTGAACCAGGGCCGCACCCCGGCCCGCGTGGAACTGCCGCGCTGGTTGGTGGAAGAAGGCCGCGCCGAGGAGATCTTGAACTTGGTGCGCGCCGAGTGTGTGGTCGGCGCGGGCTATCCCTATGTGGTGGAGACCGCCGACCAACTGGCGGTCATCAGCCAGCAGGACCGGGAGCGCTTCTACCTCCTGTTTGAGCAGTTCTTGGCGCGCGATGGGATCGCCTTGGTGGGCACACGCAAAGCGGCCAGCAAAGCCGTGCGGCGGTAACTGGGCGCGACCAACACGGTCCGCGAGTGTTATGGTGAGTGGCAGAAATCTGCCATTGGCGGCGGCAGCGGCCGCCGCGTGAGAGGCTTGTCGCGAGTCACACGCATGGCGAACCTTCCTGAAACGGTCCCGGCGCCGGTAGAGCGCCCCTTACACCCTGCCGACGCGGCGCAGACGCTGCGCATACGCAGCGCGTCCCCGGTCGACGACGCCCCGGCCGGCGATTCGTCCTGGGACCTGGGGACCAAGCGCACGGTCATGGTGATCCTGTTGATCGCGGTGGTGGGCGGCATCTATGCCGCCCGCCCCATCATCCCCATGCTCGTGATTGGTGGGGTGATCGCCTATTTCCTCAGTCCCGTCGTGGACTTGGCCGAACGCATCCGCGTCCCGCGCACCATCACGACCATCGTGCTCTATCTGGTCTTGCTGGTGGGCATCGTGCTGACGCCCATTCTGCTCGCCCCGGTTTTGCTGGCGCAGCTTGCCTCGCTCAACTTCGACGTGCCCAGCACGGCGTTCCGGCTCTTTGCCTGGCTCGGGACGACCATCAGCACGCTCCCCGACACGCTGGAACTCTTCGGCTTCACCGTCCAAGTGTCGGGCATCACCGAGCAGATCGAGCAGAGCTACCGCAACCTGGCCTTTATCCCGACCCTGGCTGAGATTCTGAGCTATTTCCAACAGCTGATCAGCACCGCGACCAACGTGGTGAGCAGCACCGCGGCCATCGGCGTCAGCGTGGTGGGCGGCATCGTCCAAGCCTTTATCACGTTGCTGCTCATCTTCTTCTTGAGCCTCTATCTGACCAAAGACGCGCCGAGCATCCGCAGCTACATCGAAGGCTTGTTCCCGCGCTCCTACCAATCGGAATGGATTGACCTCCTGCGGCGCATGGGCTATATCTGGCAGGCGTTCTTCCGCGGCCAAATCCTGTTGAGCCTCGTCGTGGGCACAGTGACCTGGCTGGCGCTGGAACTGGCGGGGATGCCCGGCGCGCTCATCCTGGGCATTTTGGCCGGGATGCTGGAGATCATCCCCAACTTGGGGCCGACGCTGGCCATGATCCCCGCGGTCATCGTGGCTTTGATCCAGGGCAGCCCGGTGCTGGTCGAATATGGCGTCAACAATTTCGGCTTCGCGCTGATCACCGTCGCCATTTACTTCATCATCCAGCAGTTGGAGAACTACATTCTGGTGCCGCGCATCATCGGCGACGGCGTCAACCTGCACCCCATTGTCGTGTTGTGCGGTGTGGCGATTGGCTTCAACGTGGCGGGGATCCTGGGGGCGCTCTTTGCCGCGCCGGTCATCGCCAGCCTGCGTGTCTTGGGCGGCTATATTCACGCCAAGTTGCTGGACTATCCGCCCTTCCGGCAGCCGGCGCTGCAAGCCAGCCGGCCAAAACCTAGTCCAGTCTACCGGCGCACGGTCACCGGCGACGAATTAGCCGCGCGCGCACGGCGTCCAGCCCCCCCGCGCCCGGAAACGCACGGCGAGCCGCCCCCGGCGACAGACGCAGAGTTGAGCGCCGCGACGCCCGTCCCGCGCGCGCCCGCAGCCGTCCAGGAATACCGCAACGGAGCCGGGGAGCGTCACCCCGAGCCGCCCTTGCCGGAAACGCCTGGAACCATCACCAACGCGACCATCACCACGGAAACCGACGCCTAGAAGCCTGCCCGCATGACCGACATCACCAAGATTCGCCGCCGCCACATTTTGCTCATGGAGCAAAGCTGCCGGAGCCTGGGCCACATCCTCAGCGGCGTGAGCCAGACGACCGCGACCACCCTGCGCGACGCCCACGACGGTCCCCAGGGCTGGACGGTGGTCGAGGTGGTCTGCCATCTGCGCGATTTCGACACGATCTTCCGCAACCGCGCGGGGATGATGCGCGACCAGGATCACCCCACGCTCCCCCACTTCGACCATGAGGAACTGGCGCGCCAGGGCGATTACAACGCCCACGACCTGCGCCAAGCCTATGCCGAGTTGATGGAATCCCGCCGCCGCACCATCGCCTTCTTCAAGGAGCTGGACCCGGCCCAGTGGGAATGCACGGGGCTGCACCACGAGCGCGGCCACTTCACCATGGACGACGCGGTGATGCAGGTGGGGATGCACGACATCACCCATCTGGAGCAGATCACGCGCATCCTGTTCGAGAACGTCTAGCCGCCCGCCATGCTGGCCTTTCTCGCCGCCCTGGCTTATCCGCTGTTGACGCTGCCGCCCTATTTGGCGTGGAGCCGCGGCCAGGTGGAGGGGCAAATCGACAAGATGCAGGCCGCGGTCTTCAACACACCGGGGGCCGAAGCGCCGGTGCCGCCCGCCGTGGTGGTGGCTGGGCTGGGTTGGCTGCTGGGCTATGGGGCAGTCACGGCGTGGCTGGGGGTGAAGGGGTGGCGGCGCGCCGTGGCGCTGGTCGTGGGCGTCGCGCTGGGCAGCGTGGTCTTTGTGCTGCGCTCGGACTCGTCGCGCCGCTAGACACGCGGGAAGATGTCTCATATAGAACCGTCTATCGCCGCACGGGGCGCTATTCGACGGAAGGATCAAGTCCGGTTAAGAAGGTAGTGATTGCCCTCTGAAAATCCGCAAACACAGAGGAGAGGTTAGTCAGACCGTCAACCAGGCGGTCCCATTCCAGTTGAAAACCATAACTGTGCAGCGCCACGTGTCGAAATCGCCGGTATGGGGCCAATGCCTGCGCCAACCGATCGTCAAAGAGCAGCGGCAAACCGGAATACGGCGGCATGCAAAAGCGATGAAAAAGCTCGGTATGCCAAGTTTCCCCAGACGGGAGCACCACATTGCAATACGAGCTAATGCGCTTCAGGATGTTCTCGATGCCGTGGTAGAACTGGGCGAGAAATGCAGCTGCCGCAGTGCGTTCGCGCAGGGTTGGGGTCCGTCCCTGCACATCGTGTAGGAGCAGAACCACTTCATCCACGATGATCCGGATAGCATCCATTTCCAGTTCGATTTGAGCGTGCAGGCCCGTTGCGGTCATAGTAAGGTTCGGCCTTCGCGTTCGATCAACCGGGTGAATGCCGTCGGCGGGCTGAGTGGAACCAGGTCGAGCGAAAGCTTGAGTTCTTCTTCAAGCGCGGCGCCCAACGCAAAGAGATTCCAGCCGGGTACGCCATCACAGGCCAGATCAAGGTCGCGTGCTCGTTCAGGCTGTGTCAACGCACTCCCGAACAGGATTAGCCGCGTCGCTCCATAATGCCGGGCAAGTTCTACGGCGCGTTCTAGCTGCTCCGGTCGAATTGACATTCTATTGCCTCTTTTCTCATAACTATCGATACGCATCGGTCCTGTGCTCGACTTACGCAGACCGCGGCGCGCAAACTGATTGTACCATCCCCGCGCAAGGCGGCGCGATCGGCCAAGTTGCAGGTCTGTTGACAAGCGGCAGCGATTGCGCTAAATTCCTCCCCGCATAATTGAAGCGGCGTGATCCTTCCCGTCATCGCCGTTTCTTTCACCGGTATCATCGCTGCTTCGTCGCTCCCCAGCATTTCCATACCATCTGCGCGCTGCAACGGCCATCACCCGGCCAACGGCGCACAAGATCTGCGCCAACCGCTGTGCAACCCAAGAGGAACCACCCACGCGTCGATTCGTCATCGCCGTCAGTCTCGTCTTTGTGCTTGCCGCGGGCGTGACGGGGGACGACGGCTACATCGTCTCGGCAGGCGTGCTGGCGGCCTTTACGTCGTCCGCCCCGCCCCTGCCGGAAAAGAGCGATCTGTTGCTGCCGTACTCGGGCCGGTGACAAACGCCGGCCCTGTCATGCGGAGGAGTTTGGGGACGAAGCATCCCCCTAGTGGACTTGCCGCCAGGGGGATGCTTTGATCCGGGGCTATCGCGTAAACGGGCCTACTTGACTCGGGTGCTGACGGCCGTGTAGCCGCCGCCGGGCCGTCCCCATGGTAACGCCCGTCAGGCCCGATCGGGACCGCTCCCGGCTCCCGCCTGGGCCGGCGTCATCCTATTCCGGGTTTGTCTGGTAGTCAGGGGGAACCGGCATTGCCCCGCCAGGGGCATGGGATGCGCTCCGCGCGGCGATTGGTTTTACCTTCCAGCGCATATAGGCCACGAACGTGGTGAGGATCAGCAGGATAGCGGTCATGAGCGCGCTACCGGTTTCGCCCCTAGAAACGTGCAAGACGGTGGCGGACGCCGACACGATCATCAGACCGGCGGAGGCCAACGGGGTTAACCAGGGCAGGATGCGCGTGGCGCTCGGCAAGATGAGACCCACCCCGGCGAGCAGTTCGGCGATGCCGATGAATAGGCGGAACCAGGGCGCAAAGGCAGCATTCATCACCTCAACCAGATCGGCGGGGGGCCACGTCATGATCCAGCCATGCATCAGAAACTCAGCGGCGAGTAACACTTGGAGGATCCAAAGTACGCTATTCATAGATATTTCTCCCTGAGACATCTACTCCATACCACTGAGGCTAAAGCGCTTCACACTGGTGGTCGAACGGGCGGATGCCGCCGGCCCTGAGATTCGCGCTCAGCCGTCAGCCAATGTCCGCGGTGCGTCCATACCAGGCCGCCCCGCACGGTAGGAACGGCATCTGCCCGGCTCAACTCGCTTGCTGCGGTTGCGGTTCCAGGTCTGGTTGCGGCGCGGACTCGCTCCCCATACTCGCCTGGCCCAGCGCGAGCACGACGAGGATGGTGAGGCCGACCATGACGACGAGGCCGGTGACGGCGGTCATTTGCAGCGCCTGGGTAAATGCGCTGCGGGCCACGTGGAGCAGGGTCGCGCCCAGGGCGTCGGGCAACTGGCCGGCCAGCGCCACGGCCCCGCCCAGGGTGTCACGCGCGGCGGCGGCAGCCTCAGCCGAAACGGTGGACGGGATGGCATAGGCCACCTGGCTGCGGTAGATGGCCATGCCCAGGCTGCCAAGCACCGCGATGCCAAGCGCCCCGCCAAACTCCGCGCCGGTCTCGGTGATGGCGGAGGCGGCCCCGGCCCGCTCCGCCGGCGCAGTGCCGACCACCACGTCGGTGCTGATGGTGAACGTCAAACCGAAGCCGAGGGACATGAGGAAGTTGGCGATCACGACGAGCGCGAGCGAATCAAGGCCGACTTGCGTGAGCAGGGCAAAGCTGACGGCGGCCAGCGCCAAACCGGCGGCCATGACATGGGCCGGGCGGAACCGGCGCACCAGCAGCGGCGCGATGTTCGACCCCACGATGCTGGTGACTGCCCCCGGCACCGACCACAGACCGGCGTGCAAGGGCGACAGCCCAACGACTAGTTGTAGGTATTGGGCAATGAAGAGAAACGAGCCGAAGGCGACGAAAACGCTGAGCGTATAGGTAGCCAGGGACGCGCTGAAGGCCGGCGACTGAAAGAGGCGCAGGTCGAGCAACGGGTCCGCCAGCTTGCGCTGCCGCCGCACAAACACCACGCCGAAGGCCAGCCCGGCCGCGATGATGAGGCTGGGCAGCCAACTCACGCCATCTTGCGCGATCTGTTTGAGGCCAAAGATGACCGCCAACGCCGCGGCCAGCGACAGCGCCGCGCTCACCAGGTCCAACTGGCCCGCGTCAGGGTCGCGGTATTCGGGCAGCAGCAGCGGCCCGAGGATCAAGAGCAGCGCCATCACCGGCACACCCAGCAGGAAGACCGACCCCCACCAGAAATGTTCCAGCAGCAGCCCGCCCACCAGGGGACCGATCGCGCTGCCCGCCGAGAAACCGGAGATCCACACGCCGATGGCGACGGTGCGCTCGGCCGGGTCGAGGAACATATTGCGAATCAGGGCCAGCGTGGAGGGCATCAACGTCGCCCCGGCAACGCCGAGCAGGGCGCGGCTGGCGATCAGCATGGCGGCGGTGGTCGAGAAGGCGGCCAGCAGTGAAGCGCCGCCAAAGGCCGCCGCGCCGATCAGCAAGAGCCGCCGGCGGCCGATGCGGTCGCCCAGATTGCCCATAGTAATCAACGACCCGGCGACCAGAAAGCCGTAGATGTCGATGATCCACAGCAGTTGCGCGCTGGTGGGCTGGAGATCCGCGCTCAGATGCGGCACGGCCAGGTGGAGGACGGTCAAGTCCATGACGATGAGCAGCGTGGGCAACATGAGCACGGCTAGGCCGATCCACTCGCGCCGGCCAGCTTTGGGTGGGGTAGCAACGTTCATACGCGGTCTAATCTCCTTGCTTGCGGGTCACAATCGCGCCAACGACGTGGCTTGGGTCAAACGCCTGGTCGGTGGTGTCGCGAGACACACGGTTAGGGTCCAAGAGGAGAGCCAAGAGGGCAGCGGTGAGGACAAAATCACAGAGTTGTCGATACTTCAATAGCACAAACGTTCTAGCACAGGATACACCGTGTACTTCATAAAGTCAAGTACCAATTTGTAATTTAGCCATCCGAATTTCAGTAGTTGAACTTCCACGAAACTGTACTATACTAGAGGTATCACCAACGGTAGGTGCGGTTAGTGTCCTTAGGAGATACGCAGTTGAGGTCGTGAGCCGGAGGTGACAG
>CAYJQA010000122.1:0-11165 GCA_964372065.1 uncultured Litorilinea sp. | reverse complement strand
GTCGTGGGCAGCGTGCGCAGCGCCACCAACCTGATGATGGTACGCACCATCGAGCGCGTCTTGGCCCAGGGCACCGGGTTGGGTCACCGGGAGATTGCCGGTCGCATTGTCACCATCAAGACACCCGTCAACGGCGAAGCGCCCAGCATCGGCCCGCAGGACATCATCTTCGCCAAGACCGTGGACCGGGCCTGCGCCCAGTTGCTCCAGCGGGCGGGCGGTCTGATCACTACCGAAGCCGGGCTTGATTCCTTTGGCGCGGTCGCCGCCGTCGAGTTGGGCTTGCCCGCCATCGTCGGCGCGCAGGGCGAGATCGACGAGTTGGTGGACGGCAAGCACGTCATCCTGGACGCCTCAACCGGCCAGGTCATCGAATGGAAGTCCGGCAACCGCAAGCGGGAATAGAGAAGAAGATTTCTCACATGCCTTGCGGAACTTCATTCCCCGCTTCGGCGATGGCGCGGCGCACGTCCACGCGCGTCAGCAGCAGCAGCCCCACGGCAAAGAACACCGCCAGCGACAAGATCGCCAGCCGGTAGCTGCCGGTGAACTGGAGCGTCAGCCCGAAGATCAGCGGCCCCAGCCAACTCGTCCCGCGCTCGCTCACCTCGTAGAGGCTAAAGTACTCGGCTTCCTGGCCGCGTGGGATCATCAGCGAGAAGAGCGACCGGCTCAACGCCTGGCTGCCCCCCAACACCAGCGCGATCGCTCCTGCCAGCACAAAGAACTGGGCGACCGTCTGGAGATAGGCATAGGTGTAGATCGTGGTCGCCAGCCAGATCACCAGGCTGATCATGATCGCCCGCTTGGACCCCACCCACTTGGCGAAGTAGCCAAACGCCAGCGCGCCCAGAAACGCCACAAACTGCACCATCAGGATCACCTGCACCAGCGACGCCGTGCCCATGTCCAACTCCTGCGCGCCGAACTGCGCCGAGAGCGCGATCACGGTCTGGATGCCGTCGTTGTAGAGCAGATAGGCCGCCAGAAACAGCAGCGTATGGGGATAGTTGGGCAGTTGGCCCAGCGTATGCCGCAGTTGCGTGAAGCCAATGGTCGTCAGCCGTTCGCCCGCCGGCAGTTGCTTGACCGGCTCGCGGCGCAAAAGCGCCAACAGCGGCGCCACCGTAAAGACCGCCCACCACATGCCCGCCGACACCAGACAGATCCGCACCGCGTGCCCGGTGGCGATGCCCCACTGTGGGGCCAAGAACTGTACAAAGACCAGATTGAGCGCCAGCAGCAGCCCGCCGCCGAAATAGCCCAACGCCCACCCCTGCGACGATACGCGGTCACGGTCATCCGCCGCCGCGATCTCCGGCAGGAACGCGTTGTAAAAGACAATCGACGCGCCAAAGCTCAGGTTGGCAATCAGAAAGAGCAGCCCGCCCAACAGGTAGTTGTCGCCGTCCAGGAAATACATCCCCATGGTGGCGAACGCGCCGAGATAGGCCGTGACGCCCAACATCTGTTTCTTGCGCTGCGAATAATCCGCCACCGCGCCCAAGATCGGCAGGAAAAAGACCTGAAGCACCACCGACAACGACACCATATAGGGGAAGAACGAATCGGCCAACACGGGGATGCCCAACGGAAAGACATACCCGTTCGCATCGGCGGCCGCCTGGGTCACCGCCGTCAAATACGGGCCAAGAAATACCGTGACGACCGTCGTCGAGAAGGCGGAGTTCGCCCAGTCATACAGATACCAGCCGATCTGCTCGCGGCGGCTATAGACGCGGGATGGTGCGGCGACGCTCATGCTGTGTCCTGTTCGCGGCGCTGTCCATATGCAACAGCCCGTCTGTGTGGAGAAGGTCTGTGTGGGAAAGAGATGAGTCTGGCGGAAGCCCAATCAAAATGGGGCGCACGGTCACCACGACCTTGCGCCCCACCGTCATGCACCCATCACCGGCGGCCTAGGCCGGCGTCGGGAAGTTTTGGACCAACTCCTTGACTTCCTGCTTAGTGCGTTCTTGCAGCGCGACATCCTGCGGCTCGGCCGCGATGGCCGCAATCCAGCGCCCGACTTGCGTAAACTCGGCCGCGCCCATGCCGCGCGTCGTCGCCGCCGGGCTGCCCAAGCGGATGCCGCTGGTCACCATCGCCGGGCGCGGGTCAAACGGGATCATGTTCTTGTTACAGTGGAGACCCGCGTGGTCAAGCGCCTTCTCCACCGCCTTGCCTGTGACCTCTTCCTTGTTGAGCACGCCCAGGTCCACCAGCATCAGATGGTTGTCGGTGCCGCCGGAGACGATGCGCAGCCCCGCGTCCTGCAGCGTCCCGACCAACGTCTGCGCGTTGTCCAGCACCCGCTGCTGATACGCCTTAAAGCCGGGCTGCAGCGCCTCGCCAAAGGCCACGGCCTTCGCCGCGATAATGTGCATCAGCGGCCCACCTTGGATGCCGGGGAACACCGCCCGGTCAATCTCCTTGGCATACTCGGCCTTGCACAAGATCATCCCGCCACGCGGCCCGCGCAGCGTCTTGTGCGTGGTCGTTGTCACCACGTCACAATAGGGGACCGGGTCCGGGTGCAACCCCGCCGCCACCAACCCGGCCACGTGCGCCATGTCCATCATGAGCTTGGCCCCGACGCTGTCGGCGATCGCACGCAACCGCGCAAAGTCAAAGAAGCGCGGATAGGCGCTGGCCCCGGCGATAATTAGCTTAGGCCGCTGCTCTTCCGCTATCCGCTGCATCGCATCATAGTCGATGCGCTCGGTCTGCCGGTCCACCCCGTAATGCTGAAAGTTGTACAGCTTGCCCGAACTGTTGAGGTGAAAGCCGTGGCTCAGATGGCCGCCGTGGTCCAGCTTGAGCGCCAACACCGGATCGCCCGGCTGGAGCAGCGCCAGGTAGGCCGCCTCGTTGGCCTGTGCGCCCGAATGGGGCTGCACGTTGGCGTGTTCCGCACCAAATAGCGTCTTCGCCCGTTCGATCGCGATGCGCTCGGCGATGTCCACAAACTCGCAGCCACCATAGTAACGCTTGCCGGGATAGCCCTCGGCATACTTGTTGGTCAGGACGCTGCCCATCGCGGCCAAGACCGCGGCCGAAACATAGTTCTCGCTGGCGATCAGTTCGATCCCGTCAAATTGGCGGCCGCGTTCGAGTTCAATCACGTGATATAGCTCCGGGTCCTGCGCAGCCAAAATGGCGCGCGGGTCCGGCGTGGACGTCCACTCCGGCAGCGTTGCGCCGGTGGCGGGCGCTACGGTCCTTAGATTCATGCCGCGGGGTCTCCTTCCAAGACAAACGAAAACACAATTGCGCGGGAACGCCCCACGCAACCTGGGCGCAACATACCACGGGGGCGGGCTTTCGTCAATTTGTCCGGCGTTGTGGCGGGCTTGGCCTGGGTCGCGCCTATGATACAATGCCCGCACGAAAACTACCGCGCGGCGCACCGCCATCACCCGGAGAAACCCATCGGCCCATGCAGGCTCATGCCATCGCCGCCTTCAAGTACGAAAAATCGCTGCTCTATACTGCGGCTGCCACCTTTGACGAATACTTGGCGGACACGGCCGCCCGCGCGACGCTCCGGCGGCGTTTGGCGGAAGTCCGCATCGGCCCCGACGACCAGCTCTTCTACGCCGCCTATCCCGACATCCTCCACTGGATCATCCTGGTTGCCGACGACAGCCCCGACACGCTGGTCGTGCTGCCGGTGCTCGTCCACCTGGCACAGTGCTCGGCGCGTATCGACGTCCGCATCGCCCATGCCGAGGAATGGGAAGGCTATCTGACTGCGCTCGTGGACGAACCGGGCCTGCTGCCCAACCTGGCCGACGCCGATCTGCCGCTGCTCCTCATCTTTGACGAAGATTGGCGCTATGCCGACCAGTGGGGACCGCACCCCGCCGCCATTGACGCCTACCTGGACGGCTGGCTGGCCGCCCACCCGACCTTTGATGCGCTGGCCGAAGACGACTCGCCCGCGGCCAACACGGCCTACCGCGGTCTGCTGGACGACCTGACCCATACCATGCGGCTGTGGTATAACACCGAGCTAAACCACGCCTGTGCAGGCGAAGTGCGCGCCATCCTCGCGCGGCTCCAGGCGGAAGCCGGTTCTGACGACGCGTGACGCGGCCAGGATGGTCACCGCCCGCAAATCGTCAGCCGAACGACATCATACGGCCTTTCCCCCGCCCAAGCCCGCGTGATACAATCGGCGGAGAGACGGCGGCGAGCCGTCCCACGCAAGGGAAGCAATCGACGTGCCGGGATCGTGGACACAATCGTGGACACCATGGATTAGCCGTCAGTGGACGGCGGTCGGGGCGCAGCTGCGCGGACGGCGGGTACGGCTTGCGCTGGCAGCCGTCATCCTGGCCGCGCTGGCGCTGGGCATTGCCGCGCAGGCCCGCGCCGCCATTGAGCTGGCCTACTATCGCGCCTCGTCCAGCAACGTCTCGGTGCTGCTGGAGTGGGCCACCGTCCACGAAGTCAACCTTGACGGCTTCGAGATCCTCTGCAAGCGCATCACCGAAGACGACACCGCCTTTCACCCCATCGGGTCGCGCATTGCCCAGGGCAACGCGGATACCGGCGCGACCTACAGCTTTAACGTGACTTCGGGCATTGTCTACGGCGAAGCCTACTGCTTTCGGCTACGCGAAGTCACCAATGACAACATCCCCGGCGAACAGTTTGACCTCTGCGGCTATGGCCCGGGGGTCACGCCTGTACCTGTCGACACGTCCGCCACGATGACGACCACGACCATCGTCGTGGACAATTCCGGCGGCATTGCCGGTCCCACCTTCACGCCCACCCCCATCCCGGGCGCAAGCCCGTTGTTGACGCAGACCATCGACACGTCCCTGACGCCGACGGTCACCGTCATTCCCGGCCAACCCGTATCACCGCTGCTCACGCCGCAGGGGTTTGATCCTAATGCGGGCGTCGCAGGCAATCCGCAAGGTTTCGCCGTCACCGAAACGCCGACGCCGACGGAAACCCCGACCGCGACGCCCACGGCGACGTTGGTAGCCACGGCCACCGAAACGCCCACGCCCACCGCCACCCAGGGGTCCAGCCCGCTGGCCATGCTCCCGCCCCCCGCCGCCGACACGTCGACAGCGGCTCCCGCGGGTGGTCCTGCCGCGCTGGAGCCGGACCCCAATGCGGTGCCGTCTACGGCCACGCCCCTCTATGTGGTCGTCACCGCTACGCCCACATCGGCTGCGGTCGCCGCAGCCATCCAGCCCACCTTTACGCCGTGGCCGACCGCCACCGCCGCGCCCACCTTCAGTTTTGCCAGCCTGCTCGTCCCCAGCACGCAAAACATGATGGTCATGTTGCTCTGTCTGATCTTCCTCAGCGCCAGCGGTCTGGGCGTCTTGGGGCTGATCACGTCGGTCCTCTATATGCGCTCGCAAGCGCGCCGCGACCGTCTCCCGGGGCCGTACTATGGACGCCGGCGCTACTAGCCTACTGCGCACCTTTGTCGCCATCGACCTGTCGCCCGCGTGTCTCGACGCCATCGCCGCCGAACAAGCCCGGCTCCAGCGCCATCTCGCCGAGGCCGAGTTGAGCCGCGCCCTGAGTTGGTCGCCGCCCGCCAACATTCACTTGACGCTGCGCTTCTTGGGCGATACCGCGCCGCAGCAGCGCCAAGAGCTGATCGCGGCCCTGCAGCGCGCCGCGGCCGCCTGGCGTCCGTTTGACCTTGCCATCGCGGGGATGGGTGGCTTTCCGAATTTGCGCCGCCCGCGTGTGCTTTGGCTGGGGATGAACGGCGACCTCGCCGCGCTGACCGCCGTGCAGACAACCGTTGAAACGCTGGTCCAGGCGGCGGGCCTGCCCGCCGAAGACAAGGGCTTTTCGCCCCATCTCACCCTGGCGCGCGGCCGCCGCGACGCCTCGCCGCGGATGCTGGCCGAAGTGGGCCAGGCAGTAAGCGGCTACACGCCCGCCCCGCCTCCGCCGCCCTTTACGGTGGATCGCATCGTCTACTATCACAGCGACCTGCGGCCGGGCGGCGCAGTCTACACGCCGTTGGCGGTCGTGCCTTTCACCGCGCCCTAGCCGCCACCTGTCATTCCTCGGCTACCCAGCGGACTCCTTCTGCTCCGCCCACTCCCGCCACACCAGCAGCCCCATCACCGCCAAGAACGCGCCCCAGGCCAGCGCCGCGCCCACCATGCGCGGCGGCGTTGCACCCATGCGCACATCAATCCGGTGTTCGCCGCCCGTCACGTCCACCTCGATCAGCCCATGCGGGTCGGACACCCGCGCGGCGACCTCGACCCCGTCCACCTTGACGCGCCAGCCGGGGAAGTAATACAGCCCGATCTGGACCGTAGCCGGTCCCTCCACACGGACCACGCCGCCCGCGCTGGAGCCGCGGCTGTAGTTGCTGACCACCTTGCCGCGCCCGTGCAGGATCGTCAGCCGGTCCAGCGACGTGGTCGCGCCGCGCACCTCGGTATAGTTGTCCGCCGCATAGTCGTCGGTCATGGCCGACGCGGTAAACGGCTCCTTGACAAAGGTCGTGTACGCGATCATGTCCGGGTGCTCTTGCTCGAAGCGGAAGACCGCGCGCCCATCCTCGCGCCACGCCTCGACGGGCGCTAGATTAGCCTGGATGTAGGGCGCGCTCGCCAGCATCACCAGCAGCCCCAGCACCACCGCGGCCCCCCGGCTGAGGTCGTCTTCGCCCGCGGGCCGGACCGCGCCCAGCAGCGCGGGCAGCCCCAGCCCCACCATCGCCGCCAGCGTAAACACGGCCAGCGCCAGCAGCCGCCACGGAAACTGGATGATTGCCAGCGGCGGCACACTCGCCCACACGCCCGCCGCCGAAGGCGTCATCCCCACCAGCAGGATCAGCGTCGCCACCGCCATCCATCCCAGATAGGCCCGCCGCACCCCACGCGGCTCACTCTCGACCAGCAGCACATAGCCTGCCAGCAGCGCCAGCATCAGGACCAGCACGCCCGCTTGAAACCCCATGCCGTCGCCCGCGCCCACCGGGTCGTCGGAGAAGCCAAAGCCCCAAAACGGGCTAAAGAACTGGCCCCACTGGACAAAGTGATTGCGATAGTCGTAGGTGTTGGTGACATAGACCTGCTGCTCCAGCAGCGGCCCTTCCACCAGCAGGGGGACCAAGAACGCGGCGAAGATCAACAGCGCCAGCGCGCCGCCTGCCGCGGCCAACCCGCCCCGGCACAGCAACGCCGCCCACCGGGCGTGCTGCCCCGCGCTCTCCGTGTGCGCCAGCGCCAGCCGAAACAGCACAAAGAGCACGATCAACGGGGCAAACGAGATCAACGCAAACGAGTGGGTCAGTAGACAGCCGGCCAAGCTCAGACTCGCCCAGGCCAGTCGCCGCGGCCAGCCCGCCGCGCTCCCCCGCTCAATCAGCTGGTCAAAGGCCAAGAAGACCCACGGAAACCAGGCCAGCAGCAGCGTGTCGTTGAGCGCGGCCCGCACATAGATCTCCGCCAAGTGATAGGGCGCATAGACATAGACCAGCCCCGCCACCAACGCCGCGGCCCGATGCCGCGGCCGGGAGCCGCCGGGCTGCGTCAGGAGCGGGTCGGTGCGGTCCAGCCACGCCAGCACCAGCGTGTACATCCCCCACGCGCTGACCAGGAAACCCAGCGCCCAGGTGAGTTTGACCGCGGTCGTCAGCCCCGCGCCCAACCACACAAAGACATCGGCGATATAGAAGCCTAACGGCGCTTGGATGATAAAGGTCGGGTAGCCGTAGCCCTGGATATGGTGCATGGCCCAGCGCGGCCACAGCGCGCCATCGCGCAGGCTGGCGTCAAACATCTCCAGGTAGAAGACGCTGTGCCGCCCGTCGTGCGCGTCGAAGAAATAGCCCGGCGACAGCAGCGGGGCCAGCGCGGGGACCGTCAGCGCCAACAGCAGGAACAGATAGGGGTCGAGTGAACTCGCCAACCGGCGCAGCCGGTCAAGCCATCCGTGCATAGAGGTTCCGGCGCGCGTTCATGGGCCGCGCACAAATAGGTCGTGCGTTAAGGTTTGCTGCACCGCCGACGGCGCGACCGGGCCGAGGGTCGCCACAATCGGGGCCAGCCCGCTGCGGTCCCACCAGCGCACGCCCGGCGGCAGCGATGTACGGTTGGGCCATACCCCGCTCACCAGCAGCGGCGCGGGCCATTCAGGCGGCAGCGCGGCGTCCGGCTCCACATAGCGCACGGCCACGGTCGGCCCGTCCTCGCCGGCCCAAACGTGCAGCCGCGCCCGCGCCCACGGCGATCCCGCGCCCGCGCCGCAAAAGACGCCGTGTAAGTCGGTCAGATTGTGCAGCGCCATCCACGTCTGCACCAGACGCACGAAATTCGTCTCGACCGTGGTCATGGGCGCGGGGCTGGTGTGCCAGCGCGCCGCCACCGCATAGCCGTCGCTCCGCTCACACAGCCGCCAATAGTGCTCGTCCAGCGCCCGCGCCAGCGCATCTTGGCGGATCACGCCCGGCGACGGCGACACATTCGGCGTCACCGTGACCGTCGCCTCCACGCCTTGCAGCGTCGCCTGCACCGTCTCGGCGGCGTTACGGTTGCCTGCATAGAGGACTAACGGGCGGCTGCGCCGGGGCAGGCGCGCCAGCGCGCCCGCGATCACCGTTGCCAGGTAGTTCATGGGCTGATGGCCCGCCGCGCCCGCCACGTCATGCCCTCCGGCCAGGATCACCACATCCACGCGGCTCGCGGCCAACGCCTGTCCCATCGTCTCCGTGGTGCAGTCCACCGTCAAGTGCGTCGCCCCGACCACCGTCACCGCGCTGCTCGCCGCGGCCACGCGCACCGCCTCGACGCTGTGCCCCGCGGTCAACCCGGCGATCCAGACCCGCAGCGGCGGCCGCGCGTTCAACGCCAGCGTCATCTGCGCCAGCGGCGGATAGCGCAGGGGGTCGCTGCTCTGGAGCAAGGGCGCGCCCGCGTCCTCATCCCACAAGCGGCGGCCCAAGCGTGCGCCCAACTGCCGGCAAAAGACCGCGATGGGGTCCGCCAGATGGCGCTCGCCCTGACGCGTGGTGCTGTGCCAGGCGGCCAGCCGGTAGCTGCCCCGGATGCTCTCCAGCAGACAGCCGCGGGTCGCCGCGACGTCCACCCCCAGCGCCAAGAGCGACCCGCCCAGCGGCGATTCATCGGGCAGCGATAAACGGTTCACAGGGCCATCCTCAGCGCAGCCAAGCGTCCAGCCGCGCCCACAGCGGCGTCGCATAGAGCGCCGTCACAAAGTAGTCTACCCGTGCGATCAGCAGGCTCAGCCGCGACGCCAGCAGCCGCGCAAAGATCAGCCCCGCGGCCAGCCACACGGCGCGCTGCCCCAGCCACAGCCACCCGTTCAGCACCTGGCGCACCGCGGCCGGCTGGTCGCGCAGATAGCGCGGCGCGTCGCCATACAGGAACAGTAGCGCCGCGGTTGTCACCAGCAGCGTCAACACCCCCACCAGCAGCGCCGGGACCGGCGCGCCGGGGTCAATCGCTGTCTGCGCCGCGGCCAGGAACTGAGGGGCAAAAGTTCCCTGGAACGCGCCAAACAGCCCGGCGGCCAGCCCCACCGCCAGCAGCAGCGCCACCGGCACGCGGCCCAGCCCATGCAGCGCCCGTCGCCATCCCGGCAGCGCGGCGCTCCCTGGGCGAAACTGGCGGACGCTGCGGTCCAGCCCCGCCACGACCAGAAGCACGCCCAGCGCCAGCGGCGCCCACCGCCACGGATCGCCCTGGGGGTCGGCCAACAACGGGGCAATCAGGCGCGGGCGCAGCACATGCTGCACCGCCAACACGCCCACATAGCCTAGCCCCGCGCCGACCAGCACATGCTGTCCCAGGCGCGCCGCGGCATGGTCGCCCGCCACGGCGCTGAAGATCAGCAGCGTCATGACCAGACCGGCCCAAAAGCCCAGGGTTTGCAGCAGCGCGCTGCCGGTCGCATCCATGCTCACGCCTCGGCTAGCTCCCTGCCTCGCGCCCCATGAGCGCGGCCAGGTTGCCCAACGCAATCACGATAAAGATGGCGATGTGTCCCCAGTTCTGCAATGCGATTTGCCGGACCAGTCGCGGCAGGTGCTCCGGCGCGACAAAAGAGTCCAGCAACCGCTGATAGGTGTGCGCGCCGTCAAAGCCGCTCACCAGCCCCGCCAGTTGACCGCTGGCGAGATAGGGCCGCAAGATCGGGTCGGCCCCCGCCCCTGTCACGGCGACCACCGGCGCAGCGAGAAAAGGCTGCACCTGCTCCAGCCATTGCTGCACGTCCTCGGCTTGCGCCCCGGCGACGATCACCAGACTGGGCGGCGCGGTCGCGGCCGGCGCGCCCTCGCCCCATACGGCGGCGGGGTTGCGCGCCAGCAGCGGCAGGATGGCCGCGCCGCCCGGCGCATAGACATAGGTCACGGGGCGGCCTAGCTCGGCGGTTTGGGTCAAGCCGCCGGCGCGGGGCGTCTCGCGCACATAGGCCAGCAACCGCTGGGCGCTGGCGACGCCGCCGGGCAGCAGACTGAGCACGGCCGGTCGCGTCCGCTGTGCCAACAGATGGCGCATGACCGGCTCCATGACCAGGTCCAACTCGCCCGCGGTCGCCGGGTCATAGCCCCACAGGATCACCACCAGGTCGTCGGCGCGCGTCGCCTGGACAGCGGCGAAGGCTTCGGCCACCCCCGGCCAGCGGTTGGGCGTCCCCATCAGGGTATCGATCCGCAACAGCGCGGGCATGCCAATCGCCAGCAGCAGCAGACCGGCCACCCAGCCGATCCGCAGCGTCGTCGCCGCGGGCAGGGCCGTCTGCACCTGATAGTTGACCAGCGCCGGCGTTTCCGCCATCAACCCGCGCACGGCGCGCAGTTCCTCGGCCAGCGGCGCTTCGGCTGCGACGCTCGCCGCCGCGGGGACCGGGTCGGCGTCGCCGATGTTGGTAGCGATGCGGATGGGCGGCAGCAAGCCCTGCACGCCCGTCACCAGCCGCCCGCGGGCATCCGCCTCGGCTCCGTGGCTCTCCGCCAGGTTGATTGACTCCTCCGCCTCAAACTCCAGCCGCAGCCACGGTTGGTCCACAAAGGACGCCGCGGCCTCGTCAGCGGCCGGGATCGGCTCATCGTCCGGCGGCTCCGGCGGGGGCAGCGGGTCGGCGGGCGGCGCGGGCTCCGGCGCGCGCCGGGCAGGCCGCTCGCCGCCGCGCAGGTC
>CAYJQA010000121.1:0-11166 GCA_964372065.1 uncultured Litorilinea sp. | reverse complement strand
GCGTGCTAGACTCTGAGGGCAAGCCGATGGTTAATTGAGGGGGCGATCGTCGCCGCGATCGGCTCCCTTGTTTTTTGCGGGGTGAGCGAGCCTGGACGCTCACCGCCGGCGGAGCTAATGCCCCATGACGACGTCTGTAAGCGCCGAACGCGACCTCGCTCCCGCCAGCGAACCCACGACCGTTGAAAAGCTGCGCGGCCTGCCGTGGAGTATCTTCCACAACAGCGCCAACACGATCTTCGCCCAGTTCACCTTCTTTGGCTCGGTCTTTGTGCTCTTCCTGAGCTATTTGGGGATGGACAAGGCGCAGATCGGCTTTCTCTTGTCGCTGATCCCATTTGCGGGACTGATCGCGCTGTTCATCGCGCCGGCGGTGGCGCGCTTTGGGTTCAAGCGCACGTACATCGTGTTTTTCGGCCTGCGCAAGGTGATGACGGTGGGGCTGCTGCTGACGCAGTGGGTGGCGGACACCTACGGCAGCCGGGGCGTGCTGGTCTTCGTGACCATCATCATGGCGGGGTTCTCGCTGACGCGCGCGGTGGCAGAGACGGGCGTCTATCCGTGGCTGCAAGAGTATATCCCCAACTCGGTGCGGGGCAAGTATTCGGCCACCAACAGCATTTACACGACGCTGGTGGGGCTGGCGTCGGTGGCCGTGGCGGGGTATGTGCTGGACAGCATGACCGGGCTGAACGGCTACATGCTGTTGATCACGGTCGGCGTGGTGTGGGGCTTTATCTCGGTGTGGGCGGCGACGCGCATCCCGGGCGGCGCGCCGGTGAAGGGGAGGGCTGAAGGATCATCGTGGGCCGCGATGTGGGAGGCGGCCAAGGACCGCAATTTCGTGCGCTACCTGGTGGGCGCGGCGCTGATCACGATTGGCAGCGTGCCGATGGTGTCGTTACTGCCGCTGTTTATGAAAGAGCAGGTGGGGCTGCGCGAAGGGGCCATCGTGCTGCTGCAGGCGGGCACGCTCGTCGGCAATCTGGTGTCGAGCTTGCCGTGCGGATGGGCGTCGGATCGTTACGGCTCCAAGCCGGTGATGCTGTCGGGTCTGGTGCTCAAGATCGCGCTGCCGGTGCTGTGGTTTGTGATGCCGCGCGGGACGGAGGCGGGCCTGCCGGTGGCGCTGGGGATCGCGGCGCTGCTGGGCGTGTCGGATATGGCGTGGGGCATCGGCGCGGGGCGCTTGCTCTTTGTGAGCGTGGTCCCGCCGCAGCAAAAGATGCCCTACATGGCGCTGCATTATGCTTGGATAGGCATCATCGGCGGGGTGAGCCAACTGATCGGCGGCTATATTCTGGACTTCTCGGCGGGCCTGGGCGGGCAGTGGTTCGGCATGGCGGTGGACCCGTATACGCCGCTGTTCCTGCTGGGCTTTGTGCTGACCATCGCCACGGCGCTGCTGCTCCAGGGGATGCGCGCCGACAACGTCTTTGGTGTGGGCGAGTTCGCCGGGATGTTTTTCCGCGGCAACCCGTTCCAGGCAGTGACCGCGTTGGTGCGCTATTACATGGCGCGGGACGAACGGGCGACGGTCTCCGTCACCGAGCGGCTGGGCACGGCCAAAAGCCCGCTGGCGGTGGACGAGTTGCTGGAGACGCTCAAGGACCCGCGTTTTAACGTCCGCTTTGAGGCCATCATTTCGGTGGCGCGGATGCCTTCGGACCCGCGCCTGACCGCGGCGTTGGTGGAGGTGCTGGAGGGCACCGAACTGGCGCTGAAGGCGGTGGCGGCGTGGGCGCTGGGGAGGCAGGGCGGTCCCGGCGCGGCGGAGGCGCTGCGCGCCGGGCTGGATGTGCCGTATGCGTCCATCCGCGCCCACAGCGCGCGGGCGTTGGGCGCGCTGCACGACCACAGCATGATCCCGGAACTGCTGCGCCGGTTGGCGACGGAGCAGGACCGGGGCCTGCAGATGGCCTATGCATCGGCGCTGGGCAACATGGAGGCGGTGGAGGCGATCGAGCCGTTGCTCGACTTGCTCCGGCGGATGGAGAACCCCGGCGCGCGGCTGGAACTGGCGTTGAGCCTGGCGCGCATTGCGGGCGATGAGCACATCTTTGTGGGGCTGCTGCGGCAGATGCGCGCCGACCTGGACACGACGACGGCCCAGGTGGTGGGCGATCTGCGGCGGCGCGTGGCGCGGGCGCGCATCGCGGGCGGCGAGACGCTGGCGGCGCTGCAGGCCGCCACCGACGACTTCGCCCGCGGGCGGCGTGAGACGGGCGTCGAGCAGTTGTGCGCGGGGCTGCGGGAGCTGCCGCCGGGAGCCTTTCGCGGATCGGGCGCGGTGATGTTACCCGAGTTGATCGCCCAATTGGAAGTCAGCGGGCCGGAACACACGGAGTATTTGGTGCTGGTTATGCACATTCTGCAAGTGTCGGCGACCATTTGAATGGCTGGTAGATGGGTGACGATCGCGGCGTCACGTACACCTAGATTGTTGTTTTCGTTGACGTAATCACCATGCAGAGCGAACCAACTACCGTCGAAAAGATCCGTGGGCTGCCGTGGAGCATTGCCACCAATGTAGCCAACACGGTCATGGTGCAGTACACCTTCTTTGGCTCGGTCTTTGTGCTGTTCTTGAGCGCGCTGGGGCTGAGCAAGAGCGAGATGGGCTTTACGCTGTCGCTGGTGCCTTATTCGGGGCTGATGGCGCTCTTTTTCGCACCCATGGTGGCGCGGGTGGGCCTCAAGCGGTCGTACATCCTGTCATTTGGCGCGCGCGCCGTGGTGGCCGGCGGGCTGCTGTTCACGCCGTGGGTCTTGTCCGCGTTCGGCCCGGCGGCGACGCTAAGCTTTGTCGCGATCATCACCGGCACATTTTCCATCGTGCGCTCGGTGGGGGTGACGGCGAGCTTTCCGTGGGTGCAGGAGTATGTGCCCAACAGTGTGCGCGGGAAGTATACGGCGACCAATAACATCTTCACGACCGTAACCGGGTTTATCGCGGTCACGGTGGGCAGTTGGGTGCTCAGCCACACCGTGGGGCTGTCCGGCTTCATGACGCTGCTGGCGGTGGGGGTTATCTTTGGGCTGATCTCGGTGGCGATGTCGGCCATGATCCCTGGCGGCGCGCCCCGGCCGGTGGCGCGGGTCGAGCGCGGCCCCAGCCGCGATCTGCGGGAAGCGGTGAGCGATCACAACTTTGTCATGTATCTGTTGGGGGTGGGGCTGATCACGTTGGTGACGGTTCCGCTGGGGTCGTTTCTGCCGCTGTTCATGGGCGAGCAGGTAGGGCTGACCGATAGCCAGGTGGTCTGGTTGCAGACCGGGTCGTTGGCGGGGACATTGGTTTCCAGCTATCTGTGGGGCTGGACGGCGGACCGCTATGGCAGCCTGCCGGTAACGTTGTACGGCCTGGGGCTGCGCGGACTGCTGCCATTCTTGTGGATGCTGATGCCACGCGAGTCGGGGGCCAGCTTATCGGTCGCGCTGGGGATTGCCTTTTTGCAGGGTGTGGCCGATATGGGCTGGGGGATTGGTTCCGGGCGGATGCTGTATGTCAACGTGGTCCCACCGGACAAACGCACCGACTACATGGCGCTCTATTATGCGTGGACCAGCATCATCGGCGGGACCAGCCAGTTGTTTGGCGGGCGCATCTTGGATTTGTCGCGCAATCTGTCGGGCCACCTGTGGGTGTTTCAACTCGACCCCTATGTGCCGCTGTTTGTGGCGGCCATCGTAGGGCCGTTTGTGGCCTTCTTCCTGCTAAAGGCCGTGCGCGCCGAGCGCGCGGTGGGCGTGAGCGAGTTTGCCGGTATCTTCTTGCGCGGCAACCCGTTTCTCGCCATGAGTTCTATGATTCGCTATCATTTGGCGCGGGATGAGCACAGCACCGTGCTCATGACGGAGCAGCTCGGCCAGGCCAAAAGCCCGTTGACGGTGGATGAGCTGCTGGAGGCGCTGGAGGATCCCCGGTTCAACGTGCGCTTTGAGGCCATCGTCACGATCGCGCGGATGCCGCCCGATCCGCGGCTGACAGAGGCCCTGGTCACGATCTTGGAGGGGAGCGAACTGGCGCTGACGGTGGTAGCGGCCTGGGCCTTGGGACGGCTGGGTTCGCCGGAGGCCATCGGCCCGCTGCGTAAGGCCCTGGACTCGGACTATCGCTCGGTGCGGGCGCACAGCGCACGCGCGTTGGGCGCGTTGGGTGCGACCGAGGTGGCCCCGATCATGCTGGCGCGCCTGGACGCCGAAAGCGATAAGGGTCTGCAAATGGCCTATGCGTCGGCGCTGGGCAACTTGCAGGCGGCCGACGCGACGCCGCAACTGCTGGCGCTGTTGGCGCACACGGAGAACCGCAACGCACGGCTGGAAGTGGCGCTGACACTGGCGCGCATCATCGGCGACGAACATCACTTTATTTCGCTGCTGCGCGCCATCCGCGCCGACCGCGGTACGGCCTTGGCCCAGGCGACGGACGCCGCGCGGCGACGCGTGGAGAAGGGCCGCAGCGCGACCCCCGGGTCGGCGTGGGAGACCTGTGAAGACGCGCTGGCGCGGGACGACCTGGCGCAAGGCAGCCGGTTGTTGGGCGAACTGCTGGCGCAGACGCCGCCGGGTGAACTGGCGCCGGCGGCCCGCCAGATTCTTGACGAGTGCTGCGCGCAACTGTGCGCGGGGAAATGTGATTCACCGGAGTATATTCTGCTGGCGCTGCACGCCTACCAGACAGGACGGTAGGCGTGCAGCGAGTCATCTCGAAAGAGGAAGAGCGTCTTGCGAAATCATATCTTGTGGTCGGTCTACGTGCCGGCGCTGATTCTATCGTTTGGCAGCGGCATGTTGGCCCCGGTGCTGCCGCTCTATGCGCGGTCGTTTGAGGTGTCGTATGCGCTGGTGGGGCTGGTGTTGGCGGCGCAGGGGATCGGTACGCTGGTGGGCGATGTGCCCAGCGGCGTGATCCTGGGGAAGTACGGCCACAAGTGGACGATGGTGGTCGGCGTGGGGTTGGTCGGCTTTTTCATGCTGGCCATGAGTTGGGCGCAGAGTGTGCCGGAACTGATCGCCTACGGCTTGTTTGCGGGCATCGGCAGCGCACTGTGGAACATCTCGCGCCATGCGTATATGACCACGCACATTGACATCCGGCAGCGGGGCCGCGTCACGGCGACTTTCGGCGGGATCGGACGCATCGGCGCGTTTGCGGGCCCGGCGGTGGGCGCGGTGTTGGGCGCGACCTTTGGGCTGCGCGTGCCGTTTGTGGCCTTTGCCGGGATTGCCGTCGTCGCGATGGTGGTCGCCGGTATCTTTGTGGAAGACACCGGCGAAGTCGCGCCGTCGCGGGGCGGTCTGCGCGGGCATGGGCGGCATCTGGCCGCGGTGGTGCGTGAGCATTTCCGGGTGCTGACGACGGCGGGGTTCGGCCAGTTGCTGGCGCAGATGGTGCGGGCGGGACGGGGGACCATCATCCCGCTGTACGCCGCGGACGTGCTGGGGTTGGGGCTGCCGGCCATCGGCTGGATCGTGACGCTGTCGGCGTTTGTGGATATGGCGATGTTCTACCCCGCCGGGGTGCTGATGGACCGCTATGGCCGCAAGTGGGCGATTGTGCCCAGCTTCTTCATCCAGGGGGTGGGGATGGCGCTGGTGGCCTTGGCGACGGGGTTTGGTGGGCTGTTGGCCGCGGCCATGGTCATTGGCTTCGGTAATGGGCTGGGGTCCGGGTCGATGTTGACGTTGGGGTCGGACCTGGCGCCCAAGCGCGCGATGGGCGAGTTCTTGGGCGTATGGCGGCTGGTGGGCGATGCGGGCAATACGGGCGCGCCGATTGTGGCGGGCGCGGTGGCGGATGTGCTGGGGCTGTCGCCGGCGACGCTGGTCATGGCGTTGGTGGGAGTGGGGGCCGCGGCCGTTTTTGCCTGGTATGTGCCGGAGACGCGCCAGTTGCAGCCGTCGCCCGCACCGGGGGACTAGGTAGTGCCTGCAAAGCTCTTGTCACCCTGAGCGACAGCGAAGGGTCCCGGTGACGCACTGGAGAAGGGGATGCTTCGCTACGCTCAGCATGACAGATTGCAGACAGTACCTAGGCAGGAAGAGGAAGGCGTATGGCAAGCGATCTATATAAGCAGGCAGGGGTAGACATTGATGCGGGCAACGAGGCTGTGGCCCGCATGAAGCCCGCCATTCGCAGCACCTTCACGCCGAATGTGCTGGCGGATGTAGGCAGCTTTGGCGGGCTGTTTGCGCTGACCGACCTGCCGCCGCAGCCGGTGCTGGTGGCGTCTACCGACGGCGTGGGGACCAAGGTGAAGCTGGCGGCGCAGTTGGGCCGCTGGACGGGGATCGGCCACGACATTGTGAATCACTGCGTCAACGACATCTTAGTGCAGAACGCCCGGCCGCTCTTTTTCTTGGATTACGTGGCGTCGAGCAAGCTGGACCCGGTGCAGACCGCGGCGGTGGTAACGGGGATCGCCGAGGCGTGCCGGGCGGTCGGGTGCGCGCTGCTGGGCGGCGAGACGGCGGAGATGCCCGGCGTCTATGCCGAGGGCGCGTTCGACCTGGTGGGCACGGTGGTCGGCTTGGTGGATCGGGGCGCGCTGCTGCCGCAGCCGGACGCCATGCGGCCCGGCGATGTGCTGGTGGGGCTGCCCTCCAACGGGCCACACACCAACGGCTATTCGCTCATCCGGCGCATTCTCGCGGGCCGCGACCTGACCGCGCGGCTGGAGGACGGCGCGCCGCTGGCGGATGCGCTGCTGGTTCCGCACCGCGCGTACGTGGCGGAAGTCGGCCACTTGCAGCAGGCGGGGGTGACGCTGCACGGGCTGGCGCACATCACGGGCGGCGGGTTTGTGGACAATGTGCCGCGCATCCTGCCCGCACATCTGGCCGCGGAGATTGATGTCGCGGCGTGGCGCGTACCGCCGCTGTTCCGCCGCTTGGTGGAATGGGGCGGAGTGCCGCCGGGCGAAGCCTATCGGACGTGGAACATGGGGGTGGGGATGGTGCTGGTGATCCCGCGGGCGGCGGAGGGCGCGCTCTTGTCGGCGCTGCCGGAAGCCATCGTGATGGGGCGGCTGGTCGAGCGCGCGGCAGGCGCGGCCGCGCTACAATTGGTCAATCTCAGCGAAAGTGGGCGGGCATGACGGCACGGCTGGCAGTGCTCATTTCGGGCAGCGGATCGAACTTGCAGGCGATCTTGGACGCCATCCGCAGCCGGATGCTGGCCGCGGAAGTGGTGGTGGTGGTCTCCAACCGGAAAGCCGCGTATGGGTTGGAGCGGGCCGCCGCCGCGGGCATCCCGACGCGCTACCATCCGCTCAAGCCCTATCGCGAGGCCGGGCGCAGCCGTGAGGAGTATGACGCGGACCTGGCGCAGATCGTCAAGGAGTTTGCGCCGGACTATGTGATCCTGGCGGGGTGGATGCACATCTTCTCCAATGCGTTTCTGCGCCATTTTTCGTATCGGGTGGTCAATCTGCATCCGGCGTTGCCGGGTCAGTTTCCGGGCGCAAACGCAATTGCGGAGGCGTATGCGGCCTTTCAGCGCAAGGAGATTAAGAAGACCGGCGTGATGGTGCATTTGGTCCCCGACGAGCAGGTGGATCGGGGGCCGGTGGTGGCGAGCGCCGATGTCCCCATCTACCCGTCGGACACGCTGGAGATGCTGACCAACCGGATTCACCAGACCGAGCATCGCGTGTTGGTGCAGGCGATTCAGCGGTTGATCAGCGGCGACGAGGACGAGTAGACCACATTAGCCGGGCACACCCGCCGCGAGTTGATCCACGGTGCGGCGGAAGCGGCGCACGACGAGGTAGGCGGTGATAGGCGCGGTGACGAGGAATGCGCCCCACGACACCGTCAGCCCACCCCCCAGCGTTGACATGAGCAGCGCCCCCAAAGCTATTGCAGACCAGATACCGGCGACGCCTACCTTCATGGGGAATTGGGTGTCGCCGGTGCCGCGCAGCGCGCCGCTCTGCACAAAGTTGATGGCCCAGAAGGGCTGCGTCAGGGCGATAGCGCGCAGGGCCGCGCCGCCCATACGGACGACTTCGGGGTCGGGCGTAAAGAGCGCGATGATGGCTTCGGCAAAGAAGAGGAAGAGCAGGCCAATCGTGCCCATCCAGACGGCGGCCCAGCGCGTGGCGATGGCGGCGATGATGCGCGCGTCGGCGGGCTGCTGCGCGCCGATGCTCTGCCCGACCAGCGCGGTGGCGGCGAGGGCAAAGCCGATGCCGGGCAGGAACGAGATGGAGAGCGCGTTCATCGCCACGCGATGCGCGGCCAGGGCCAACGTGCCCAGGTGCGCCACGGTGACGGAGAAGAAGAGAAACGCGACCGAGTTGAGCACCTGTTCCGTGGCGGCGGGAATGCCGATCTGGAGCAGGCGGCGGGCCTGCGCCAGGTCGGGCAGCCAGCCGTCGCAGCCGCGGATAGAGACGCCGTTGACGCCGCGCCACATGACATAGAAGAGCACGCCAAAGCCCGCCAGGCGCGCCAGAAAGGTGGCCCAGGCGGAACCGACTGCGCCGAGTTCGGGCAGCCCCACATGGCCGAAGATAAAGCCGTAGGCCAAGACCACGTTGACGACGTTGGCAAAGAGCGTGATGAGCATAGGGGTACGCGAGTCGCCCGCGCCGCGCAGCACGCCGCCGCCGAGCATCTGGAGCGTCAACACGACGACCGTACCCATGACGACCTGGAAATATGCCGCGCCGATCTCGGTGACTTCCGGCTCCATGCCGAAGATGCCGAGCGCGGGGCGGGCGAGCAGCAGGCCAACCAGGATCAAGGGGATGGACAGCAGCACGCTCCACACGAGCGACTGCTTGGCGTAGCGGCCGGCATCCGCCACGCGGTGGCCGCCGATGGCCTGGGCCACCAGCACCGAGCTGCCGACGGAGAGCGCGCTCAAGGCGGAGATGACGAAGAACATGAGCTGGATGGCCGCACCCACACCGGCCAGCGCGGCCGGTCCTAGTTGGGCTACCATGATGGTGTCCACAATGCCCAACAGGGTCTGTAAGAAGTTTTCGCTGATGACCGGCTAGGCCAGGGTGATGACGCGGCGGCTGATGGCGGCCTGGCTTGGCGCGGGCAAGCTGACCGGCGCGACGCCGGCGGTTTCGACCTGAGTGGAAAGCGCATCCATAGCGTAGGCGTACTTTCTAGGGAAGTCCCGGTCTGCGGGCAGGCAACAAGGCCCGCCCACGGCTCATTTGGCCAACAGGCGGATCACTATAACAGAACATTCGTGCGTAACCTAATTGGCATGGGGGTCGATGAATAGCCCTGCAAGACCGGCCCAATAAACAGAGGCGACCCGCAGGCCGCCTCTGTCGTATTGGCTGGTTCGGTCGCGTTTGGCCGTTTAGGCCGCGGCGTGGAGCGCTCCGCTGGGAACTGGGCGGTGGGGGACGGTGGCGGTGTGGAAGGGGCGCTGCGGGCCGCTCTCGCGGATGAGCCCGGTGCCTTCGACGGCGAGTTCACTTTCGGGCAATTCGGCGGTGACCACGCTGTTCTGCGAGCCGAACCCGTTTTCGGTGAAGCCGTCGGCGTGCGAGTCGGTGCGCCATTGGCCGTCGATCACATAACGGAACTGGTAGGAGTGACCGATGGGCAGGTCAACCGCGACTTGCCAGACGCCTTGGCGATTCTGGACCAGGGGGTGCGCCGTCTGCTCCCAGTCGTTGAAGTCGCCGGTAACGGAGATGCGGTCGGCCCACACGCAGGACGGCAACTCAAAAACCACGCGAACATGGCCCGGATGGGGCGAACGGAATTTGCGGATCACTGCCGGTCTCCTTTCCGATGAGCCGGTGGGCTGGCGTGACTCTCCACCGGCCACACTGCGTCTGCCGCATCGTGTCACTGCAATGACGCTAGACGCCGCGTGTGCGCTGCTCGACAGTCTCGGTGCGGCTGAGACAGAACGAAACAGAAAACGAAAGTTGTCTATCCGCAAAGTTACTTCCGCAAACTTAAAACGACGTTAAAACTACGCCGCGTTCGATTAACGCCTGGTTAGTGTTCGACTTGTCGACTTGGTGAAGGCTTATGTACGAAAGGATAACAGTAACCGTGCGCAGAAGATAGGGACATTTTACCCTGACATTTGTCCCGACGCTTGTATACCTTGTACAACAAAATGCACAAAAAGTCAATCGTCAGGACACCCAAATGGGCGCGTCGTGGGATGAAAGACGGGGGAACGTAGGGTATTGAGCAGCGAACTGCACAAAAGGTGGGCACGGGATGCCGGGATTCGGACAAGGTTTCGACAAGAGTTGCGTGTAAAACGATTTTGGAAGTGCGTGGGCAACAAAAACCGGCGGAGGGACAGATCCCCCCGCCGGTTGCCTTGCGCGTGGCCTGCGTTAGCCGACGACGATATTCACCAGTTTGCCCGGTACGACGACGACCTTGCGGATCGTCTTGCCGTCGATCCATCTCTTGACGGTTTCCAGCGCCAGCGCCTGGCTTTCCAAGGTCGCGTGGTCGGCGTCGGGCGCCACGACCAGCTTGTCGCGCACCTTGCCGTTGACCTGGACGACGATGCTGACAGTATCTTCGCGCGCCTTGCCCGGGTCGCCCTGGGGCCAGGCTTGCAGGTGTACGCTGTTGGTGTTGCCCATCTGATGCCACAGCTCCTCGCTGATGTGCGGGAAGATGGGGGCCATCATCAGCGTCAGCGTGCCGACGGCTGCGCGCCACAGCGGCGTGGTGTTGACCGGCGTCTCCTTCAGGCGGACCAGCACGTTGTTCAGCTCCATCATGGCCGCGATGGCCGTGTTGAAGCGGAAGTTCGCCAGGTCGTCGGTCACCTTCAGGAGGGTTTGGTGCAGCTTGCGCTCCAGCCCGCGCAGGTCGGCGGCGCTTGGCTCACCGGCTGCGCCGCCGCCGTCCGTGACCACGTTCCAGACGCGCATCAGGAAGCGGTTGACGCCTTCGATGGCGCTGGGATCCCAGGGGCCGCCCAAGTCCCAGGGGCCGATGAACATGAGATAGCCGCGCACGGTGTCCGCGCCATAGCGCGAAACATAGTCGTCGGGGTTGACCACGTTGCCGCGGCTCTTGGACATCTTCTCGCCGTCCGGCCCCAAGATGGTCCCCTGGTTGAACAGCCGCATCATCGGCTCGCCAAAGTTCACGATGCCCAACTGTTGCAGCGCCTTGGTAAAGAAGCGCGTGTACAGCAGGTGCATG
>CAYJQA010000120.1:0-11238 GCA_964372065.1 uncultured Litorilinea sp. | reverse complement strand
GATCAGGTCAATCGCGATGTTGACGTTAGCGCTGCCGGCGTTCTGGACGATGATCTGGCTGTTCGCCTGGCCGCTGGCCGTCGACCGCTTGCGGAGGACCACGGGGATACCCACGGAGCTCGCACCGTCGCTGACGCCGGTGTATGCGCCAAAGCTCGGCGTCTGCCCATCACGGGCCTGGATCTGCACGACCGCGCCCAAGGGGCCGTCCGAAGTGACGACGACGGAGCCGCGCCCGGCCGACAGTTCGCTATCGGTATACTGGCGGTACTGGAAATTGTCGCCCAGCCCGTCCAACGTCTTCTCTTGGTCCGTGGTGCGCCACTTGCTGCCATCGGGCTTGTAATAGGCAATGGTGGCGGTGTTCGAACCGGTGTCTAGGTTGACGAGGGTGAAGTTACTGCTCAACTTCTTCGTTGTGGATTGGGCCGAGGCCGGGACGAGGCCGGAGAAGGCCACGACCAGCCCGACCATGAGGGTAACGATTACCCATTTTGACTTACGCATACTGTGTAGTCCTCCATAATGTGTTCTGTGGCGACGCTGCCCGCATGACGGCGCGCCACGTGTGGCAATACGGTTACCGCATTCGCTACGACTGATGACGAGTGTAGCAGGATTCGGGTGCGAAACAATAGCAAAAACGGGGTATTCAGGCGCACAACCGGCATACCCCAAACGGGTTATTCCTCTGGTGGGGGCGGGGTTAGCTCGGTTTTGCGCAGGCGATAGAGCACTTCTTCCAGCAAGATCCGGTTGGTGGCGTTGACGTCCGCCATGACGCCCAACACGCCGATGAGAAAACCCACCGTGAGCAACGTGCCGCCGATGACCACCGACTGCACGTGGCGGCCGCCATAAGTCTGCACGGTGAAGTAGAAATAGAGAAAGCGCAAGATGAGCAGGCCGCCCGCCACGATAAAGGGCGCGGCCAACAGAAAGAAGGCGCGCAGCGGCTCGTAGAAAAGGTAGATGCGCAAGATGGTGGCCGCCTGGCGGCGGACGAAGTAGCCGGTGCTCTTGACCAAGCGCGAGGCGCGCACCGGCTCGTTGACCACGATGGGCACATGCGCCACCCGCAGCCCCTTGCGCCCGGCCTGGATGACGGTTTCCAGCGTGTAGCTGTAGCGGGTGAGAATGGTCTGGCGCAGCGCGGTTTCCCGCGTCAGGGCGCGGAAGCCACTGGTGGCGTCCGGCACGGCGATGCCCGCGGCCATCTGCACGACCCAACTGCCGAAGCCCTGCAGGAAGCGTTTGACCGGCGAGAAGTGCGCGATGGTGGTGGGCTGGCGGTCGCCGATGACCATGTCGGCCTCGCCCGCCAGGATCGGCGCGATGAGCGCGGCGATTTGGTGGCCGGGATACTGGTTGTCGCCGTCGGTGTTGACGATGATGTCCGCGCCGCGGCGCAGACAGGCGTCCAACCCGGTCTGGAAGGCGGCGGCCAATCCACGGTTGGCGCTGTGGCGGATGATATGGTGTACGCCGAGCTGCTGCGCCACGGTCACGGTGGCGTCAGTGCTGCCGTCGTCGATGACCAAGACTTCGATCTTGGCGATGCCGGGCAGGCTGCGTGGGAGTTCGGCCATCACCGCGGGCAGGGTGTCGGCTTCGTTAAAGCAGGGAATCTGGACGATCAGGTGCAGCCCGGCTGGCCTGCCCCTAGCCTGCCCCGCCGCTTTATTTGACGGGAACGTCGCGGATGACGCCATTGCGTTTGCTCCACCAAGCACGCAGCGTGCCCTGCAAGCCGAAGCCGAGGGCGATCAATTCGGCCAAGACCTGTAGCACGCGGGAACTGACGGCCAAGAGATGGCTGTGACCTGTGGCGATGCCGGCCAGCCGCCCGAGCAGCGTCGAGAGCGCCCATTCGCGCACACCCAGGCCCGTGGGCACAAAGAGTACGAGAAAGCCGGTGGCCCATCCCAGGTCGGCGGCGGCGATACTGTGGCCCAGGCTCAACGGGGCGGCAGTGCACAGGGCGTGATGGACGGCGAGCAGCGCGCCGCCCTGGAGCGCCCAATAGACGGCATAGAGCACCGCCACCACCCACCACCCGGCGGTCGCGGGGGGCCGCGCCGGGCGACCGCGCACGCGCTGCCAAACTACCGGCGTGACGACCCACGTCAACCATACCGCGGCCAGCCCCAGCGCCGCCACGAGCAGATTCCACGGTGCGGGCGTGAGCACGACGGCCGCCAACGCCACGGCGGTCAGCAGTTGCAGACCGGCTTCCATGATCGAGGTCAGGGTGGTGACGCCATACCCGACGCCATGGTCGCGGGCGAGCCATTCATTGCGGCTGAGATAGCCCCACACCGAGCCGGGAATATAGCGCGGCAGCGCGGTCAGCATGTAGCCCTGGACAATGGCGCGCGGCGGAATGACGACGCCTTGTCCGGCCATGATGACGCCCCAGGCCGCCATGAGCACGCCGTAACCGACGGTGTAGAGACCGATCGCCAGCCCCAGATAGCCGGGCTGCACAAGACACGCATCGGCCGCGCGGAAGACCGTCCATCCCTGCGCCATCTGGAACAAGAAGAGCGCCAGCCCGAACGCGATGCCGGCCCGATAGAGCCAGCGCCGCCAGAGTGGGTAAGCAGCAGGTGAGTCGGCGGGCATGGGCTGGGTCGGGATGGAATCTCTACCGTGAACTGGGCTGTGAACTGGGCCGGTGACTTTGCCACGCAATTTAGCCTATCGTATACTGCAACCCATGTTCCGAGCAATGTACGGCGGCGATGGATCGCGCTTGGTAGCGGTCGTTGTCCCTGAGGCCCACTCTGGTGAGGGCGGCGCGGCGCGCCCGATCGGGGACGCCGGCGACGTGACGCCGGACGTCGCGCGCCGGTGGCCGGTGTCGGCGCGGGGGCTGCTGGCGATCTTGCTGGGACTCGCTTGGTTGCACGGCAGCCTCTATGCGGGGCTGATGCCGCCCTGGGGTCTGATCGACGAGGCGCAGCACCTCCACTATATTCAGCACCTCGCCGAGGGCCGCGGCCAACCCGTGGTGGGGGAAACGTATCTCTCGCCGGAGATCCTCGCCAGCCAGTTTGCGACCAAGCGGTGGGAGGTCTTTCACTGGACGACGCCCACGACCGCTGACCCCGTCGAGCTGGGGCTGGAGGCGCATTCCTACGAGGCCTATCAGCCGCCGCTGTTCTACTGGCTGATGACGCCCCTCTATTGGGCGCTGCCCGGCGATATCCTGGATAAGCTGTTTGGCCTGCGTTGGGTGATGGTGACGCTGTCGCTGCTGCCCGTGTGGGCCGTGTTTCACATGGCGCGCCGCTTGCGCCCGAACGACCTGCGCTTTGCCGGGCTGGCGACGCTACTGTACATCAGCCTGCCGGAGCGGACGATGGCGGTCAGCCGCGTCAATAACGACGTGCTGCTGGAGGTGTGGGCCGCCGCGGTGCTGGCGGTGCTGACGGTGGGGCTGCTGCGCGGGCTTACCCCGCAGCGCAGTCTGAGGCTGGCGGTGTGGACCAAGGTCCCGGCCGCGCTGCTGTTGGGGCCGGTGGCGCTGGCGCTCTGGTTCCAGCCGCGACCGGCGGCGCGGCGCTCGATTGCCGCCGCGGGCGGGGTCGTGACGCTCTTTGGCGTGGCCGCGATCGTGCGCAACGTGGCATTCTATGGCGATGCGACGGGGTTTGCCGGATTTCGCCGGGTGCATGACGGCGACTTTGGCGCGGGCTTGCTGCCCGATGTGGCCGCGACGTTGGCGGCGAGTCTGCACCACACATTTCTTGTCTGGTGGAAAGGGAGGAATGCGGAGGTTAACCCGTTGGTGACGGGCTTCTACTGGCTGATGACACTGGTGGTTAGCGTGGCCGTGATGCAGACGGCACGCCGGGCGCGGGGCGTGACGGGACGCGTGATGCTCGTTTATGGCGCGCTGATTGTGCTCAACCTGGCAATGGTGTTGGTGAGCTACTATGCGGGGATGGTGCCCGTGGTGCAGGGCCGCTTTCTGCTGCCCGCCATGGCCGCGCTGGCGCTGTTGATGGCGTGGGGGCTGTGGGAAGCGCCGTTGGGGGCGTGGGCCGTTTTGGCCGTGGCGGGTGTGCTGGCGGCGATGGACGCGATTTCGCTGTTCGGCAACCTGCTGCCGTTTCACTATTACTGGAGTGGCGTGGTCGCGGGGACGCTGCCCGCCGGCCTGCCGCTGCTGGGCCGCGTGACGGTCGCCTATGGGCGGCTGCTGGAGGATAAGCCCGGCTGGGTCGCGACGATCATCCCGGCGCTGCCGGTGCTGTATGCGCTGGCCTGGGCCGTAACGCTGGCGACGGTGGCGCGGCTGCTGCGGCAGGCGAGCGCCCGCCCCACCCTGGTGGCGGCAGTGGATGCGTCCCTGTCGCTGCGCGCATGACTACGCTGGGGACGTGGGTGCAGATGGTCGCCGCGGCGGCCATCATTGTATTGCCGGGCTATGCCTTGTTGGCCCCGCTGCGGGGACGGCTGGGGCTGGACCGGGTCGAGACGCTCTGCGCGGCGACGGGGATGTCACTCGCCTTGCTGCCACTTCTGCTCTATGGCGCGACGCTGGTCGGGCTGCGGTTCGGGACGGGGCCGGTCGTGACGCTGCTGGGGCTGGCCGCGGTCGTGGCGGTGGCGACAGAGATCGTGGCGCAGCGCAGGGTGGCTGCGCCGGTGGCGGATGCGCCCGACCCGGCGACACGGTGGGTCTATGCCGGGCTGGGCATCGTCACCTTGTTTGTGGCGGTGGGGCGGTTGTGGAGTGTGGCCGATCTGGAATATCCGCTCTGGACCGACTCCTATGCCCACACGCTCATCGCACAACTGATCGTCGACCGCGGCGCGGTGCCGATCTCGTATGCGCCGTATGCGTCGATCCCCGACTTCACCTATCACTTTGGCTTCCATACGCTGGCGGCATGGGTGCATTGGCTCACCGGGCTGCCGGTGGCGCACAGCGTCGTCGTGGCAGGGCAGTGGGTGAACATCCTGGTTGCGCCGACCACCTATTTGTTTGCGGCGCGGCTGTTTCAAGACCGGCGCGCCGGGCTGGCGGCGGCGATCATCGCCGGGCTGTTGATCCCGACGCCGCTCCAGTTTGTCAACTGGGGGCGCTATACCCAACTGGACGGGCAGATGGTGCTGCCGGTGGCGGCGGTGCTGCTGATGGCGGCGTTGGCCCGCCCGCGTCCGGCGTGGGTCGCGGCGGTGACGGCGGGGCTGGCCTTTGCCGGGTTCTATTTGAATCATTACCGCATCTTTATCTTTGGCGTGCTCCTGGCCGCGGCCTATGTGCTCGTGTACGGATGGCCGCGCCGCGGCGACGACCCTGAGCGCCCGCTACGGCTGGGGCCGGTGCTGATCAACGGCGCGGTGGCGGGGCTGACCGCGCTGGCGCTGACCCTGTCGTGGAACCTGCATTTGTTGCGGGGATATGGCGGCGATGTGGCGCGGGAATCAGTGTCCGGCTACGATCCGGCGCGCTATGGCGCTTACCATGATTTCGTCTGGCAAGATTTGCTGAACTATGGCGCGCCGGGGTGGCTGCTGATCCTGGCCGCCGGCGCGGTTGTCTGGGGCCTGGCAACGCGGCGGCGCGCGGTGTGGGTCCTGTTGATCTGGGTTGCCGCGGTGCTTGCGGGCGCGAACTTGCACCGGATTGGGTATACGCCGCTCTACCCGTCCGGCGTGGCGATCCTCGCGTTCTATCTGCCGGCGGCGGCGCTAGCCGGCGACGCGCTGGTCCGCGTCTTCGATATGGCGCGCCGCCGGTGGGGGCTGCGTCCGGTGGGCGCGGGCGTGTGGCTGGCCGGACTGGCGCTGGTGGGGGCGGTGTCGCTGCCGGGCCAACTCAAGATTGTGGCGCGCGATACGGGTTTTGTGTGGCCGGCGGACGTGCCGGCGCTGGCCTGGGTCAAAGTGGAAACGCCGGCAGACGCGCTCTTTTACATTGCGACCACCTTTTGGACGCCGGTGGTGGCGCACGGGCTGGACGCGGGCTACTATCTGCCGCTGTTGGCCGGGCGGCAGACGATCATGCCGTTGCAGAACTATTGGCCGGACGGTCCCGCCGAGGAGTCCGCACTGATCAACCAACGGGCGCGTGACCTGGCGGCGGCGCAGGACCCGGACGCGTTGTGGACCCGCCTGCGTGACTACGGCGTCACCCACGTCTATATCGGCGCACGGCCAACCCAACTGGACCCGCAGTTCTTTCTGGCGCGCCCCGATCTGTATGCGCAGCTCTACGCGGTGGACGGCGTCTACGTCTTCGCGGTGGTTGCACCGTGAAAGTCTGTGTCGCGGCCACGACGTTTCCGCGGTGGGCGGGCGACGGCCAGGGCGCGTATATCTGGGGCTTGGTCGATGCCCTGGCGCGGCGCGGCGCGCAGGTGCAGGTCGTGGCGTTGCACACGCCGGGCGCGGCCGTCCACGAACGGATCGGCGCGGTCGAAGTATGGCGGCCGCGCTACTGGTGGCCGGAGGCGCGTGAGAGTCTGCGCAAGGATGGCGGCGGGCTGCCGATTGCCCTGCGCCGCTCGTGGTTGGCGCGTGTGCAACTGCTCCCGTTTCTGGGCGTGTGGGGGGCGACGCTGGCGCGGGTGGCGGCCGGGTGCGACGTCATTCATGCCAACTGGACCGTGGCGGGCGCGGTGGCGCTGGCGACCCGACCGTGGCATCGGAAGCCGATCCTGATGACGGTGCACGGCAGCGACATCTTTGGTATCCCGCGCCATCGGGTCGGGGCGTGGCTGACCCGGCGCATCCTCACCCAGGTAGACTACATCACGGCCCCCAGCGCCGCGCTCGTCGACGCGGCGGTGCGGGTGGGCGCGCCCCCCGGCCGCTGCGAAGTGGTGAGCAACGGGGTTGACCTACGCTTGTTCCATCCCACGGCAACCGCGCCCGACCCTGTGATCTTGTTTACGGGCTTTCTCATCCCGCGCAAAGGCGTCCGCTACTTGGTCGCGGCGTTGGCGCTGCTGCCGCCACACCTGGCGCAGTGGCGGCTGGTGTTGGTGGGCGAGGGGCCGGAGGAAGCCGCTTTGCGCGCACAGGTCGCCCAATTAGGGCTGACGGGGCGCGTGGAGTTTGCCGGGTTCCAGTCGCAAGAGGTGGTGGCGGCATGGATGCGCCGCGCCCAGCTTTTTGTGCTGCCGTCGTTGGAAGAAGGCCAGGGCGTGGTGCTGCTGGAGGCGCTGGCCTCAGGGACGCCCGTGGTGGCCTCCGATGTGGATGGCATCCGTGAGGTCGTGACGCCCGCGGTGGGGCTACGCGTCCCGCCGGCGGACCCAGCGGCGTTGGCCGCCGCACTGGCCGAACTGCTGGACGACCCGGCGCGGCGACAGACGATGGCCGCGGCCGCGCGGCAGGCGGCGTCGGCCCAGTATGATTGGGATGTGATCGCCGCACGGTTCTTGGCCCACTATGCGCGTCTGGCGGCGCGGGGGACGGCCTGAACCCTTGCCGACCGCGAATAATTATGATGGTTTTGAGAATAATTGACAGGGTGTTTTCGCTGTGGTATAGTGCCTGCCACGCGAACGCACCGCATGGTTAGACGGCGGGGCGAGGGCAGTTAGTTAGCTCAGTAGGTGGGGCCTGTGCACGCGGTACGCAAGCATATCCTGGAATTTCTAAAGGAACGCGAGGGCGCGACCGTCGCCGAATTAGCCGATGCGCTGGAGATGGCGCCGGTTTCGGTGCGGCATCACCTGGATATTTTGCAGGGCGACAACCTGATCTGCGTGGAACGCTTGGAGCGCAAGGGCAACGTGGGGCGACCGCAGCAGATCTATGCGCTGACGCCCGGGGCCAACGAGCACTTCCCGGACAATTTCGCGGCGCTGGCTTCGGGGTTGGTGCGCCAACTCAAGCGCGTGCTGCCGCCGGAACAGGTGGAGGCGGCGTTCTGTGACCTGGCGCAAGACTTTGCGGGCAAGTTGGAGCCGCAGTTGGCCGGTCTGGACACCGAGCACCGATTGACGCGTGTGACCGCTTTTCTGAACGAGCGCGGCTATTTGGCGCGCTGGGAACGCGACGATGACGACCCCGCAGGCGGCTATCTGCTGCACAAGTGCAACTGCCCGTATGCCGGCGTGTCGGATGTCCATCACGAGCTATGTTTGATGGACCAGGTCTTGATCAACGAATTGGTGGGGCAGCCCTGCCGGCGCACCCAGTCGATGGCCGAGGACGCGCGCTGCTGCACCTATCGCGTCGAGGGAACGGCTGCGCCGGACGTGGACGCGAGCGGCCTGCTCGCGAGGCCGGTCAATATCGCCCTGATGGGGTTTGACGGAGTGGTAGCGTGAAGATTCCCTTAACTCTGCACCAAAACGAATTTGGCTCCGTGACGATAAGCCCGCTGCCGGACGCGTATGCCGTCGAGCCGATGAGCGACTCGTATGGCCGCCGCGTCAACTATCTGCGCATCAGCTTGACCGATGCGTGCAATTTGCGCTGCGTCTACTGTATGCCGGAGGACATGACTTTCCGGCCGCGCCACGAGTTGATGACGGACGAGGAAATCCTCTATTTGGTGCGGGTGGGCGCGAGCCTGGGCGTCAACAAGGTGCGGCTGACGGGCGGCGAGCCGACCATCCGGCCGCATCTGGTCGAACTGGTGCGGGAGATCGCACGCGTGCCGGGCATCGGGGACTTGGCGATGACGACCAACGGCCTGATGCTGGACAAGCTGGCGGGGCCGCTGGCGGAGGCCGGGCTGAAGCGGGTCAACATCAGCATCGACACGCTGGACCCCAAGAAGTTCCACCAGATCACGCGCTGGGGCCATATCGAGGATGTGTGGCGGGGGATTCGCGCGGCCGAGGCTGCGGGGATGACGCCGCTCAAGCTCAACGCCGTGATCGTGCGCCACTTCAACGACGACGACATCGTCGACCTGGCCGGGCTGACGCTGGATAATAACTGGGAAGTGCGCTTTATCGAGATGATGCCCTTTGGCGGCGTCGGCGATTTTCAGCAGCATAACGTCGTGACCTTCCGCGAGATGCGCGAGCATGTGGAGACGGTTTTTGGGCCGCTGGAAGAAGCGAGCTATGACTTTGTGGACCCCAGCCGCCCCTACCGCATTCGCGGCGCGTTGGGCACGCTGGGCTTTATCAGCAGCGTGACGGAACCGTTCTGCCAGGGCTGTGGTCGTGTGCGGTTGACCGCAGATGGGAAGCTACGGCTCTGTCTGCTGCGCGATGATGAGGTAGACTTGCTCACACCGCTTCGCAGCGGTGCGAGCTTCGAGGAAATGCGGGCGTTGATGCGCGACGGCGCATTTCACAAGCCGTGGGGTCATACGTTGTCCCAGGGCAAATTCGCCGAAAATCGGGTGATGAACCAGATCGGCGGATGAGCATTGGCCCTGTGCGGCGTTGACGTGGGGAGCTTTACTCGATAGTATTGTGCGATTGAAACCTAGTGCATGGCCGTCCGTGACAATTGTAGCGACTTTGCCGCAGAAACAGAAGGAGTAGTTGACTCATGGTGACTCTCACCCCCAATGCAGCTGAGAAGTTGGGCGGGATTCTTACTCAGAAGGGCTTGGCCGAAAGCCACGCGCTGCGCGTGTTTGTCAAGGGCGGCGGCTGTGGCGGCATGCAGTACGGCATGACCTTTGACGACCAGGTGCGCGAAGGCGATGAGGCGTTTGAGCAGCATGGCCTGCGCGTGGTGGTGGACGCCACCAGCCTGTTCTACATCGACGGCGCGAACATCGACTATGTGGACAATCTGATGGGCGGGGGCTTCCACATCGACAATCCCCAGGCCACCAGCTCCTGCGGCTGCGGCAGCAGTTTCCGCACCGCGCAGACCCATGACGGTCAGGCCGTGGCGGAAAAGTCCTGCGGTCACTAAGCCGACTGTAGCGGGCGACTCACCCAGGCGAGGGGATAGCTCCCCTCGCCTGTCCGGTGGGGCCGTGTACGGCGGTATGTCTTCCCCTTTGCCAACTGGTTGCCCTGCCGCTGGGCAGGTGTGGGTGCGCCGCACGGCGGCGTATCGACTTAATGCTGCGACCGGGCAGGGGCCAGTGTGGTGGAGAGTGTATGAGTGAGCCTGTGCAGGACGCCGGTGTATCGTTGGAAGCGCGCATCCAGGCGGTGTTGGACGGTTATCGCCCCACGCTCTATATTGACGGCGGCGATGTACAACTGCTGCGCGTGGACGAAAAGGGTGTGGCGCACGTCAAGATGCTGGGCGCGTGCATCGACTGTCCCATCAGTCTGCTGACCATGAAATTGGGCATACAGCGGCTGCTTAAAGAGAACTTCAGCGAGATTCGCAGCGTTAATGCCATTACCGATGTTGACATTTCCGCGCTGTACAAGCGCCGGGTAGACCCGGCGCAAACGTGAGGCAGGCTGTGATGCCCAATCCCTATGGCGCGCCGGAGATCGGCGTGCAAGATGTGGCGGCGCAGCAGCAGGCCGGCGTCCCGTTTGTGTGGTTGGATGTGCGCGAAGCGGATGAGGTGAGCACCGTCCAGATTGCGGATGGCCGCGTCGTGCATGTGCCGTTGAGCAAGTTGGCGCGCGAGCAACTCGCGGCGCTCCCGGCGGCGGCCCAAGACAAGGATGCGGCGATCGTGGTCTATTGTCACCACGGGGTCCGCAGCGCGCAGGTCACGGTGTGGCTGCAACAGCAGGGCTGGACCAACGTGGTCAGTATGGCGGGCGGCATCGACGCCTGGGCGCATCAAGTAGACCCCGGTGTGGGGCTGTATTGAGCCCCCAAGCCGCGGTCCCGTCATTCCGAGGCCGTCAGGTCGAGGAAGCCCCGCGCGCGATTGGTGATGCGCGGTCAGACAGGGGATGCTTCTAAGGACACGCGGATCGTATGTGCGGTTTTCCAACCGCACGAGTCGCCTTAGCGCCGGAACCCGGCGTGGGATACTCAGCATGACAGAGACACGGGGTAATTTTTATCAAGTGTTTCATACTAATTTGGGCATTTGTAGGGGCCGTGATAGAATCCGGCTTACCTTGGCATCGTCACGACCTTCGGTGAAGGAGGCATGAACTGTGCGTGTTGCACTGATTAACCCGAGATTCCGTCTGCCCATCGACACACGCACCACGGCGCATTTGGGCCTGGCCTACTTGGCCGCGGTGAGTGAGCGGCGGGGCGATGAAGTGGTTATCTTCGACGCCGACATTGAGGATGAGCCGGTCGCCGAGTTTGTCCGGCGTTTCCGGCCCGACTTGGTCGGCATTACGGCCAACACGCCCCAGGTCAAGC
>CAYJQA010000119.1:0-11248 GCA_964372065.1 uncultured Litorilinea sp. | reverse complement strand
TGCTCGCGGAGCGGCGCACGCCGCGTCCGGTCACGCGGGTCGGCGGGCAGGGGAGGCCGGGTCACGCCGCCGTTCTGATCCACGATGAGGATGTCGCCGTCACCCAACTGGAGGAAGACGGCATATTGGGGGGCAAGCAGCGCGGCGAGCACCGTTGCGCCATACGCGCGCAAGGGGTCTACCGGCGACTTGCGCGGGCCGAGATGCCGCTCCCACGCCTCTTGCTCTTCGGGAGTAAAGGGCTTGTCGGCCAGCTCTTGGCGGGCGGCGTCCTGCCAACTGCGGACCAGGGTGCGCGGTAACTGCTCGGCGGCCAGGTCGCCCAGCGCCGCCAGGTTGCCGGGGTTGGCGTGCAGGGCGCAGAAATCGGCGGCCAACTGTACGGCGAACTCCACGGCCAGCTTGGCCCCGCGATGGCTGCGCAGATAGCGCGGCGCGCCGTGCCCGTCGGCGACGGACATGACGAGCCACGGTTCATCGCCAGTGGGCGCACGCCAAAGAATGGCGTCCTGATTCGGCCGTGACGTGCGGGCATGGTTCGCCCCGCGCACGCTGGCCCCCAAGACTTGCCAGCCTGGGCTACCAGACATCTGCGGCGGCATCCAGCGGCGCGGCCGGGTCCGGCGCAGCGGGCAACGGCACATTGGCGCTAGGCGTCGCATCCAGCGTTTGGCTTGCCGGCGACGAGGCGGACTTGAGCACTTCGGTGGACGCCCACTTGATGTAGCGGACGAGCGTTTCGGCGTTGTTGGCCTGGAGCGGCTTGAATTCCGGGTGGGCGATGAACTTCTGCAGCAAGTCCAGGTCCACGTCTTCGCCGATGGCAATGGCGATGCGGACTGCCTTCTTGCCCCACGGCTGGTCCATGAGCGCCTTGAGACCGGCGTCAAAATTGTCGGTCGGCTGGCCGTCGGAGATGAGGACCAGGACCGGCGGCAGGGCGCGCCCCGGCATGACGTCGGGGTGCAGTTGGTCCGCCAACATAGTCAGGGCCTTGCCCATGTCGGTGACGCCATCCGCCTTGAGGTCTTGCCAACGGAAGTCGGCCACCGGCTCCGGCTGGGAGATATGCCAGCGCGCGCCATTGGAGAAGGCCAACGCCCGCACCAGCACCTGGGCGTTGGGGTTCTCCGCCGCCACCTGCTGCATGTGGGGAATGGCCTCGCGAATGGCGTTGTTGAGCGCCTGAATCTTGCCGTCGATGCCCATCGAACCGGAGCAGTCGGCGATCCAGATGAAGTGAAGTGGGCGGCTAGCCAGTGCGCCGCCGGGAAGCTTGCTCATGGTGGATGCCTCCTCGGATCAGAACAGGTGATCGGCCAATGAATAAGGAGCCGGGCCGGGGCGGCTAACAATGACGCGCTGCACAGAGGGTAAGTCGCTCAGTTTGGACTCGACAAGCGCGGCGTCGGCGGCATGGCACAGAACATGGACGTTGGGGCCGGCGTCGATTGTGAAATACGCGGGCAGGCCATCCTGGGTGCGCCAGCGGCGCACCGCCTGGATAACCTCCAGCGTGCCCGGCTGCCAGTAGACCAGGCTGGGTGAGCCGGTCATCATCACGGCGTGCATGGCGAGCGCATCCCATTCGGCGACCGCGCCCAGCGTCGTGAGGTCGCGCTCTGCGATGGCCGTCACCACACCGGGCAGCAGGCAATTCACATGGTCCACGCGGCCCTGGTTGAGCGGGCTGGTCGCCGCCATGCGGTGGCCGCCTTCACTGCTGACGGCTTTTTCGGCGGCGCTGACCACGGCAACCAAGTCGCACAGGTCCCAGTGTTCCGGCGGGTACAGTTCGCGGGCGACACTCGTAGCGCCATCGTGGCCGCGTTCCCAGAGCACAAAGCCGCCAAAGAGACTGCGACAGGCGGAGCCGCTGCCCAGCCGCGCCAACGCCGATAGACGGCTGGGGCTGAGGTGCAGCCCCAGCGCACCGCAGGCCGCGACGGTCAGCGCCGCAAAGCCACTGGCCGAGCTGGCGATGCCGGACGCCATCGGGAAGTTGTTGCGGCTGGCGACGCGGGCGCACCCGTGATGACCGGCCACCGCGCGGATGCGGTCCAGGTGACGGACCAAACGCGCACCGGCGTCACCGGCCAGCGCGCGGCCGTCCACCGTAATGTCGTCGCGATCAAGGTCGTGACGCCACTCGACCGTGGTCGTCGTATGGGCGTCCGCCAGCGTCATGCTGACCGAGCTGGTTTGGGGCAGGTTGAGCGCGGCATCAACGACGCCCCAATACTTGATAAAGGCAATGTTGCTGCCGGCGCGCACCGTCGTCTTGGGCATGGGCGGGAGCTAGACGGCGCGTCCGGCCATTTCCTCGAAGCGGCGAATCAAGTCGTCCAGCAGTTCGTCATGCGCCTCGAACAGCACGCTCACGCCGTCGTCCGTGGCGGTGATGGTCGTGCGCCAGCCGATGCCCTCCACCAAGCGCAGCTTTTCCGCAACGCCGCCGCCCAGCCGTTTGAGCAGGGTTTCGGCGTCCGCCAGGTGGAGACCAGGGAACGTCATCGTCTCACGTTCATATTGGTCCGGCTGCTCATATTCTGAGTAGCGTTGGTCACGGTCATCACCGAAGGACGAAGTGCTAATGGGCATGACGGCTCCTGCTTGTCAACGCAAATGGCGGTCGCAGCCAAGTATAGCATTGGGCCGCCGCTGCGCCAAGAGAGTCGCGATCAAGCTCTCGCGTGCGTTGGCGGTTCAGTTAGCCGCCGCCGCCAGTTGGTCGGCCAACGCCTCGATCTCGGCGCGAGCGGTGAGCTTGGCGCGCCAGCCGGACGGGACGGCCTCAGCGCCATAGTGTGCGCCCGCGATCTGGCCGCAGACGGCTGCGGTGGTGTCGGCGTCGTCGCCCAGATTTGCCGCCGCCAGGATCGCCGCCTCAAAGCTGCCGGTAGTGGCGAAACACCAGAGGGCCGCCTCCAGACTCTCCACCACATAGCCGCTGCCGCGAATCGCGTCCACCGTTTTGCGGCGGTAAGCGCCGGCGGCGATGGCCGCAATCTTGGGCGTGAGGGGCTTGCCGCCGAAGTACAGGGCTTCCGGCGGGGCCAGGATCGCCTGTTTGTCGTGGCCGTCGAAGGCGCGACAGAGGAGCAGCGCCAGCAGGCGGCACGCGTCCACGGCCTCCACGGTCGCGTGGGTCGTGGCCGAACTGCGCGCGGCGTAGGCGATGGCGGCCTGCACGTCCGGATAGTAGTACATGGCGACGGGAGCCAGGCGCATGATGGAGCCGTTGCCCGCGGCCCGACTATCGGGCGACCCGCTGTAAGGGTCGCGACTGCGTTCATAGGCGCGCAGTGCAGTGGCCGTGGAATTGCCGATGTCGAAGCAGCTACCGGTGCTGCTCCAGTAGCCTTCCCGATACCACCGGACGTAGCGGTCCATCTGGTCGGCTGGGTCGAACCCAGCGCACGCCACCAGGCTGGAGGCCAGGCAGAGCGCCATCGAGGTGTCGTCGGTCCATTGACCGGGCAGAAGGTCGAACGGCCCACCGCCCACCATATCGGTCACGGGGGCAAAGCTCCCGCGCGGGCGGAACTCGACGGTCGTGCCCACGGCGTCACCCGCGGCCAGGCCCAACAGCGCGCCACGCATGCGATTACTCAGGTCCATGTGAGTTTCCCTCCTACGGAGCCGCCCGCGGCTGTCGAGATCAGGGATAGGTCCAGGAGCCTAGCGGCGCCCGGTCGGACGGCAGGGCCGCGCCTGCCGCGTCGTGGGCAGGCAGACGCTGGTTTTCCACCGGGTCATAGAGGCCCGCCACCAGATGATAGTCGCCTGGGATCAGGTCGACCGGCAGCTTGAGCCGATGCGCGTCGATCACGACTTCCTGGGGCAGCCACCGGCTGGTAACATAGTCGCCGGCGGGGACGGCATCGGACTGGGCGACGATCACACCGGCGGCGTCGATCAGGTGGACGAAGGCTTTGTAGTTGCCCGTGATCGCATCCTGTGCCTGCCAGGCCAGTTCCACGACCAGCACGGGCGCGCCCGTTTCGGGGTCGGGCTGCGGCGCAAGCTCCAGGCGCGAAACGCCGGCCAGGCGAAGCTGCGCGCCCTGCGGCTCGGCAAAGCGTGCGTCGGTCGTGGTCAGCAGCGGCGGCAGGTCATAGCGCCGGGTGGACGGCCCCACCGTCACCGAACCTAGCCCGGCGAACTGCGGCCCGGAAGGCAACGTCCACGCGACGCCGAGTGCGTAGTTGCCCGCCGCCAGATCGGTGGGCAGCGATGTCCGGATGCGGCGGCACAGGCTGGTGTCGGCGTCCCAGTCCAACCCCGCGGCGAGCGCGCCGGACCAGAGCGTGACGCGCGACGACCCATCGCCCAGGACCAGGGCAATCGGGAGATCACCGGGGCCGCGGTCGCCGGTGGGATGCACGCTGTGCCAATACACGTCTATGACCAGCGGCGATCCAGCCTGGAACGCGTCGTCGTGCAGGTCATAGCCGACGAGTGTGAGCGTAGGCAGGATGGCGGCGTCGGTGTGGACGCGCGGCTGCAGGTAGGGGCGCTGATAGGTGATGTGGGGCAGCACGACTTCGCCGGCCAGGGCCGTGAAGCCCGTGCTGTCGGCGCGCGGACGCTGGGGATTGCCGGGCTTGAGTTGATACCAGCCCACCTGCACGCGCACCGTCTCGCCGCCCGCACAGCGGTCCAATCGCACCGGGGAGGCGCGGTCAATGACCCGTTCGCCCGGCGTCCAGCCCAGCGTGCGGTAACTGCCGTTGCCGGGCAGCTTGTCGACTTGGGCCACGCGATGGCCGTCGCGGTCCAGTAGATGGATAGACGTTGTCAGGCTCACATCCATCGGCGACGTGGCTTCCCAATACAAGCTGATGAGGTCGCCGGTTTCATCGGCGGCCATGCCGACCAGGCTCGGCGCGTCCACAAAGGCGGCCGTGCGGGTGACGGTAGGCGACGCGGCGGGCGGCCACCCGGCCGCGGTCGTCGCGTCCAGGGTGACGACGCTCAACAATTGCCGCCCGTAGGGGTCAAGCACCGGCTCCGGCGCGACGCCGGGCCACAGGCGCGCCAACTGCTCGGCGCGCTCAGCCTGCTCGGCGGGGAAGGCATAAACCGCGCCTTGGCCCGGCGGCGGCAGGACCACCGTGTCGCTGGTATCCACCGACTTGATTCCCATGGTTGAGCGCAGGAAGTAGACGGTGGAGTGCAGGTCGCCCCAGAGTTGGGACAAGTAGACCTGATTCGCGCCGGTGAACTGGCTGAGATAGGTGAGCGCGTCCAACTTGTCGCCGTCATACATATAATAGACTTCGGACCGCTGCGCGAAGCGGACAAAGTAGTCGTAGGACATCTGCCCGGCGCTGTAGACCGCCACCAACGCCGCCAGCGCAGGACCGGCCCATATGAACGGGCGGCGCTGCTCCCACAGCCAGGCGAGTCCCAGCCCGGCGGGCACAAAGAGGGCGGGCAGCGCCGGCAGCGTGCGCGAGTAGTTGGGGGCGGCCTCACTGAGGATGGACGGAAAGAGCATGACCGCCGCCCAGATCGCGAAGAGCGCCAGCGCATCGGCGTCGGCGTTGCGGCGGCGCAGGCGCGCGACATACAGGACCAGACCGCCGTAGAAGACGAGCGCCAGCGGCCAGTCAAAGACTGGTCGCCCGGCCAGGCCGTGGGTCCATTCCATGTCGCCGGTGAAGCTGAACATGCCCAACACGTGCAGCAGGTTGGCGGCCAAGGTTTGCAGCGGCGAATCGCCGCTGACCCGCTCGGCAAAGACCGACACCTCCGACGCATGGCCGAAGAAGAACTCCGGGTGGCGGTAGAACTCCAGCCCCAGCGGCAGGAAGACCAGGAACGAGACGGCCCCGATGATCAGCAGGCCGCCCAACGGGCTGTCGATCCGGAAGCGGCGGCGCTCCGGGTATCGCCACATCAGCCAGAGCGCAAAGCCCGCCAAGACGAAGGGAGCCAGCCGCCCGGTGGGATGGGTCCACACGCTGATCCCGGTCAACAAGCCGCTACCCACATAGGCCAGCAGCCGGGCGCGCCGGGTCGCGCCGTGTGCGCCCAGCCAGGCCAGACCGAACGCCACGCTAAAGACGACCGGCATGGAGATGACGCGGATACCGTAGCGGCTAAAGTGGACATGCCAGATGGAGATCGCCAGCACCAGCGCCGTGCTCGCAGCGACGGCGCGGCTGTTTTTGCGCACGAGCCGTCGCACGAGGGTGTAGGTGACGGGCAGGGCTAACACGCCAAGCAGCGCCGACGCCAGCCGCAAGGTGTAGACGTGCAGCCCAAACAGACTCGCTAAGAATGCCTGCCAGTAGGTGTAGAGCACTTCGCGCCCGGCGTTGGCGGGCAGAAAGAGGGGGCGATTGCCCGCCAGCACAAGTTGGGCGTCAATCGCGTTGAAGGCTTCGTCAAACTGGAATCCGGGCGGCACAACGCCCAGTTGGTAAAATCGCAGGCCGATGCCCACAACCGTGATGGCAAGTAGGAGCCACCAGTCTCTACGCGACCAAGACATGCCAGGGTTCCGGCTTCTTTCCGTGAGTTCCGGCTGCGGCGTGCGATTGGCTATGGCGATTGCGCCGGCAGCAGGTGCATTGTATCACCGCTGTCACCGACGCGCAGAACCGCGGCGACGTGCGGGTCGGGTTGGGGCGCGCCTGCGGCGTCCAGCGGCGGCAGCGCGCCGAGGGTCGCGGGGTCGTAGAGGCTCAGTTCGATGCGATAGTCGCCCGCGAGGAGGGGGGCGGGAAGGCTCAGGCTGAAGTAGCCCGGCTTGCCGTCACCGGCGGACCAGGTGGTCGGCGGCAGCAGCGGGCCGATGGGCAGTTCGTCGGTCTGGGCCAGGGCCGCGCCCGTGGCGTCGACCAGCCGCAGCGATGCCTTGACGTCGGCGCTGGGGCGCGCCACGGCTTCCCAGTCCACCTGGACCAAAACGCTGGCGGGCGCAGACGCACCAGGCGGTGTGTAGAGACTTACTGCCACGCCTGACGCGGCCAATTCGCCGCCGTAGACCAGGTTGGTGGGCTGCACGACGGCGGGCGCGATGAAATGCGGGCTGACATAGCGGCAGACGCGCACGTCCAACCAGCGGTCGCAGTCCTGCATATAGGCGACCGCCGCGCTATACTTTGCCAGAAACTCGCCCCGGTCCACCTCGCCTTCCCCGGCGTAGACGACCCACACGGCGGGATGGCCGGCCAGCCATGCTTGGATGCGGTCATCCTCGACTTCCGGCGTAAGCGGGGGCGCGGTGACCGGCCAGTAGTCGGGCAGCACGACCTCCGGCACGGTGGCGAGTGTCCAGGCGGGCGGGAAGTAGTATTTCGCCAGCAGGTGTTGGCGCGGGGCCTCCAGCACGACCAGGTCCGCCGCAGGATCGACGCGCCCGGTCAGATCGGCCGCCATCGCACGATAATCGCTCTTGACATACGGGCCGGTGTAATGGACCAGGCCGAGACCGGCCAGCGCGATCGCCGCGGCCAAGACCAGCCCGCCCGCAGCCCGGTGTTGCCGTCCCAGCCACACCACGGCCCAAGCCGTCAGGAGGTAGAGAAACGGCACGGAATAGAGGATGTAGCGCACCGAGAGGGTGCGCAGCAGCAGCGTGGCCGAGACCACGGGGACCAGCGCCAGCGCCACGACCAGCCACGCCTGCCGCCGGTCACGCGAAAAAACGGCGGCGAGCGCGCCCACCGCAACTAGCGGCAGCAGCGCATAGCCCCAGATGGCTTGGGGCGGCAGCCAGCGGATGGAGCCGAAGCTCAACTCGCGCCACAGGTCGTCGAAGAAGGCGCGGCTGTTCAGCGGCGAGGTGGCGGCCGCGTGCAGCACCACGTCCAGCGTCTCACGGAAGCCGGGCGCGAGGGCCATCCACGCGGCCAGCGGCGCGCCGGCCACGCCAAATACCACGATCAGCCGCCGCCACGCCGGCCACCGCCGCGGCGCGGTGACCGCTAGGCCAACTGCGAGAACCACGGCTTGCAGCGCAGTGACCAGCGCCGAGTAATAGTGCAGCCCCAGCATGGCCCACGTTAAGATGACGAAGGCGAGCGCGGTGCGCCGGTCCGCAGGCAGGCGCGGGGTGAGTAGGGTCGTGATCACGGCCAGCAGCGTGACGAGGGTATACATGCGCGCTTCTTGGCTGTAGTAGACCAGTACAGGCGAGGTCGCGACCAGCAGGGCCGCGATGAGGCCGAGCGCGGGCGAGTTGGGCAGGAGCGTGCGAGCAACGCGCCAGACCGCAGGGACCAGCAGCGTGCCGGCCAGCGCAGGGAGCAGGCGCAGCGCAAATTCGCTTTGCCCGGCCAGCGCCGACCACCCATGCATCAGCAGCACCCAGACGGGCGGATGCTCAAATGCGGCGTCCCAGTGGAAGGCGATGATTGCAGGGGGCGCGGCGCGCGACATGAGCGCGGTGGCGGCTTCGTCATAGGCCAGCCCCAGGCGGTCCAGCCCGGCCACGCGCAGGGCGAAAGCGGCTAGGATGAGCGCCAGCAGGCCCCCGCGCGGCCAAGCGCCGGTGTCGTGACGTGATGGGGACGGCGCGCCGGTGGGCGGGATAGGCCGCATGGGTCAGGGCAAATCCGCGGTGAGGGCGGGAAACTCCACCGTGGCCGACATGCCCGGCGCAAGGCCGGCGTCGTCGTCCCCTGGCCGCACCGTGACCGTGACGGTGCGGCTGACCGGGTCCACCTGGGGGGCGATGATCGCCACGGTCCCGGTGAAGGCGTGGCCGGGGAAGGCGCTGACACGGATGGCGGCGGTTTGGCCCACGGCCAGCCGCGCCATGCGCGCCTCGTCAACCTGCGTCTCGACCTTGACGGCGGGCGTCATGAGCAAGCCCAAACGTGCGCCGGGCGACGCCAATGCGCCCGCGGCCAGGTCGACGCGGGCGACGATGCCGTCAATGGGCGCGCGCACGACGGCTTTGTCCAATTGGAGCTGCGCCAGATAGAGCGCGGTTTCCGCTTGGCGGACCTGCGCCGCGGCGGCGGCCAGTTCGACGGGATCGGGCCCGTCCTCGAGACGGCGCAACCGGGCGCGCGTGTCCGCCAGCCGGGCATAGGCGGCGGCAATGTCCGCTTCACTCGCGGCAAGCGTCAGTTGGTCATAGCGCGCTTGGGCCGCGTCCAGCGCCAGGCGCGCCAGTTCCAGTTGGCGGGTCTCCGGCAGTGACTCGATCATTGGGTTCCAGGCCACCTGGTCGTAGGCAGCTTGGGCAATGGCGACCGTGCTTTCGGCCTCGCGCAGTTCCGCTTCGGCGAGGGCAATTTCTGCGGCGGAGGGGCCATCGACTGCGCGGGCGTAGGCGGCGGCCTCGGCGGCGACAACGGCGCGCGCAGCCTCGATGTCCGCTTCGTTGGCGGGGAGCCGGAGCAGGTCCAACTGGGCTTGCGCGTTCTCCAGGGTGGTGAGCGCCAGCGCCCGCTCCGCTTCCAAGAGGCTGCTGTCAATGCGGGCGACGATGTCACCGGCGGAGACGCGCTGCCCCACTGCCAAGTCAAGCGCCAGGATGCGCCCGCCCGTCTCCGCCACGAGAGCTACCTGATCCTCCGGGACGATCTCAGCCGGCAGGACGCCGCCAGCGTGGCCGGACTGCACCGCGGCGGGCGCGGCCGTGGGTTCCGGGGTCGCAGTAGGCGTCACGGACGCGGCGGCATAGAGCGGCGGCACGCCCGGCGCCGGCGTGCCGGGCAGCGTCCCCAGCGTGCAGCCGGCGATGAGCGAGGCGGCGGCGACGAGAACTGCCGCGCCGATGAGTGGATGGTGAGCTTGCCCGCGGGGCCGCGCTGCAACAAAGGTGGGCATGGCGCGCAACTATTCCGGCTTTGGGACGTAATGAGATGCAGGGGGCGTCGCGTGCTGCGTGCGCTTGCCGTTTGACGCGGTCAAGAGCCCGTGCAAGAAAAGGTCCATGACGTGGTCGGTGGGGTCGCCGTCAAGCGCCGCGTCGGCCATGAGGCGGCGGTGGACCACAAAGCTATTGAGCATCCCGAAGAGGCTCATCACTGCCATTTCGGCGTTGACCGGGCGGGCGGTCCCGGCGTCGATGGCCTCCTGGATCAACTGGATCACCGGCGCAAAGAGCCGGTCGCGGTAGCGCCGCATGAGGTCGCCCAACTCGGCCAAGTCGCCGCCGCTGGCGCGGAGCGCTTGGCTGATCACGAAATGATGCTCTTCATGGAGGGCGAAGTAGGTCTCGATCACGGCGCGCAGACGGTCGGCGAACTCGCCGGGGCCGGCGGCGGCTCGGCCAATCCGTGCGCTGACGACATCGACGTCGCGCGCCAGCACGCTGGTGTAGATGCTGCGCTTGTCGTGGAAGTGATGATAGAGGGTCGCTTTGGCCAGCCCGCTTTCCTGGGCCAACTCGCGCATGGAAAGGCCCTCATACCCACGCGCCACGATCAGACGCTGCGCCGCGTCGAGAACCGCCGCTTTGGATGGACCAGTGGATAGCTGCTGGGCGTCACGACCGCCGAGAGGTTCTTTCATGGTTGCTGCTTGACAAGGCGTGTTCTTGACAAAGCGCGCCGGGAATCCCGATAATGACGGACGTCACAATTCGACCGACCGGTCGGTCGTGCGGATTGTAGTCAGCCGTCTCCGCTTTGTCAAAAGCGCCGCGGCCCCATACAATGGTTTGTATGGGACGTTGGCGGGCCAGGCTGCCGGAAGGCGAGGGCTTGGCGGTGCTGACACCGTATGTGCCACTAAGATTGTACTTCATGGCTAGATTGTTGAGATAGCCGACATGATGGAGAACCCCGGTATGAGTTTGGCGAAGCGCGGAAGTAGACTGACGTTCCGCGGGCGGATGGGCGCACGGCAGGCCTGGAGCCTCGTGCTGGTCCTGGGATTGCTGGCGACGGGATGGCTCGGCGTGTGGTCCGGCATCGCGTCGGTCCAAGCCGCGCCACTGGCCCAAGCCCGCCCGACCGGCACGCTCACGATTGTGGGCGCTAACGGGGCAAAGGTGTATGCTTCGCCCGGCGGCGAGGTGATCGGCGAATTGCCCGCGGGGACCGTCTTGACTGCGGTGGGACGCACCGCCGATTCCCTGTGGATCGTGGTCTATAACGATGCGGGTACAGCCGGATGGGTGGAGGTGTCCCAAGTCGTGTTATTTGGCATCGAGGCCCTGCCGGTCATGGTGGAGGGCAACGCGGTGACACCGGCCGCGCCGGGCGCGCCGACGGAAGTGCTGCTGCCGACGCCCCCGTCCACCCCACCGTCGACGCCGCCGCCCCCGCCATCGCCC